>CAZKNM010000041.1:13102-23368 GCA_964554135.1 uncultured Melioribacteraceae bacterium | reverse complement strand
TGAAGAGGTAGAAGATCCGAGTACTCAGATCTCAATAGATGAAGTAAATAAAAAAGGTAATGAGGAAAAGCTGGAAGTTGGTGATGACTATGTTGAAAAAATCGAGTTATCAACTTTCGGAAGACGATTGATAAATCTTGCTCGGCAAAGTCTGAATCAAAAGATACGCGAAATTGAGAAAGAAATTGTTTATAACGAATACAACGATATGCTGGGAGAAATTGTTGTTGGAGATATTTACCAGGTTAGAAGAAACGATGTCTTGGTCAATCATAATAAAAATGAATTAATTCTCCCCCGTCTGGAGCAGATTCCGAGGGAAAGATACCGAAAAGGGGATACCGTACGCGGTGTAATTAAAGAGGTAAAGAAAACTCAAAACGGACCGGTTATTGTTATCTCCCGCGCTGATAATATTTTCTTAAGGAGATTATTCGAAATAGAGATTCCGGAAATTTATGATGGTGTAATAGATATAAAAGGAATTGCTCGGGAACCTGGAGAGAGAGCAAAAATTGCGGTGGAATCTCAAGATGCTAGAATTGATGCAGTCGGAGCCTGTGTTGGAATGAAAGGTGTACGTATCCATGCGATTGTGAGAGAATTGAATAATGAAAATATAGATGTTATAAATTACTCCGATGACCCATACGTGTTTATTCAGAGAGCTTTGGCACCGGCAAAATTGAAGCAACTTGAAATTGAAGAAGAAAACAAGGTCTGCACTGTTACAGCAGATAGCGATCAGGTTTCATTAATCGTCGGAAGAAACGGTGTTAATATTCGCCTTGCTATGAAATTAACCGGTTTCCATATAGATGTGATTAGGGAGGAAAAACCATTTGATGAATATGAGGATGATATAGAATTGGTTGATTTGAAAGAAGAGTTAAGTGCTGAAATTGTTGATATTCTTATTCACAATAGATTCGATACTGCTGTTGAAGTCTTAAAAGCTGGAGTCGATAAACTGAAGGAAATTGAAGGTATTGACGAAGAGAAGGCGTTATCAATAATTGAAATCATAAAAAATCAGTTTGAAGAAGAAGAATAAGATTGAGAAAATACACAATTACTAGGTAATCCTAATATGCCTGAAAAATCTAAAGAGAAAAAATTCCGAATTTACAAATTTGCCGCAGAGTATAACTTAGCATCTGAATCGCTTGTTGAATTTCTTCGAACGAAAGGATATGAAGTTAAATCGCATATGTCTGTTTTAACCGACGAGATGATTGCCGAAATCTATTCTCATTTTAAAAAGGACATTGAGAAAGCTGAAAAACATTATAAGAAAATTTCCGACTTTCAAAAGAAGAGATCTGAAAAGGCTGCCGAAGAAGCGGAATTGTCTGATGGGAAAGAACTTGAAGAAGCAAAAAGTGAGGAGGAAACCAAGACAGTAGGAAAAGACCTTCCAACTGCTGAGAAAATAAAGGCTGCAGTTGAGAAGGAGGCTGTTGAAACAGTGGAAGAAAGATATGTTGAGGCAAAGGAAGATATTGAAACCTATAAAACCGAATCTGAAAAAGAATTGGTCGCAAGAAAGAAAGGATTGACAATTCTTGGAAAAGTCGATTTATTAAGAAAGAAAATTGAGAAAGAAGTTGAACTTGAAAAGCCACTAGATCTTGAACCAAAAATAATTACAGAAATAGAGGAAGACTCTGACAAAAAACGACCTAAGAAGAAAAAGAAAAAAATTCTAAAAGCGAAAAAGAAAACTAAGAAGGATGAATCTAGTGAGGAGGCTGTCCGCTCTAAAAAGAAACGTAAACTTAAAAGACTCGAGGTTGACAAACGAGAAGTTGATGCTGCTATCAAGCGTACTCTTCTGAGTATGGAGGAATCAGCGGTAGGTGACCGTGCAAGTTTTAGGAGAAAGAGAAAGAAAGAGAAACAAGAGCTTCAGGAAAGATTGTTAGTAGAACAACAGAAGGATAAATCGAAGCTAAAGGTTGCCGAATATATTGCTGTTAGTGAACTCGCAAATTTAATGAACGTTCCTGTTGGCGAGGTAATTCAAAAATGTATAAGTCTGGGTTTGATGGTTTCTATAAACCAAAGACTTGATGTTGAGACAATTACTTTAGTTGCGGATGAATTCGGATTTGAAGTTGAGTTTCAGGAAGAATATACGTCTGATTTACTCGAGGATATAAAAGATGCAGATGAGTCACTCCAATCTCGTCCACCGGTTGTTACAATCATGGGGCATGTTGATCATGGAAAAACATCTTTGCTAGATTACATCCGTAAAGCTAACGTTGTTGCGGGTGAATCTGGTGGAATTACTCAGCATATAGGTGCATACCAAGTCCTTACAAGCACCGGTAAATACATAACATTTCTCGATACACCTGGTCATGAGGCTTTTACAGCTATGCGTGCACGAGGTGCGAAAGTAACGGATATCGTTGTTTTGATTATTGCCGCCGATGACGCGGTTATGCCGCAGACTGTGGAAGCTATTAATCACGCTCAAGCAGCCAATGTGCCTATTATTATCGCCATAAATAAAATTGATAAACCTAATGCGAATAGGGAAAAAATAAGACAGCAGTTGGCTGAAAGAAATATTTTGGTTGAGGATTGGGGAGGCAAATATCAATGTACCGAGATATCTGCTAAGACAGGTGTGAATGTTGATTTACTTCTTGAAAAAATTCTCCTTGAAGCTGAAATGCTTGAACTAAAAGCTAATCCGGATAGAAACGCAAGAGGTACTGTTGTTGAAGTACAAATGGAGCATGGTAGAGGTATTGCTGCTACAATATTAGTACAAAAAGGGACACTACATATTGGTGATCCTTTTGTTTGCGGGAACCATCATGGCAGAGTTAGAGCAATGTTTGACGAAAGAAATAAAAAAGTAACGGAAGTAAGTCCTTCAACACCAATATTGGTACTCGGTTTTGAAGGAGTACCTCAAGCAGGAGATACTTTTGTTATTGTAGATTCCGAAAGAGAGGCTAGAGAAATAAGTATCAAACGGCAGCAGCTTAAACGTGAACAAGACCATAGGCAAATAAAATTGATTACTCTTGATGAAATTGCGAACCAGATAAGTAAAGGTGGAATTAAAGAATTACCGATCATAGTAAAAGGTGACGTAGACGGTTCCGTTGAAGCGCTTTCCGATTCGTTAATGAAATTAACTACAGGTGAAGTCAAAGTTCGAGTTATTCATAGAGGTGTTGGTGCCATCTCCGAAGGGGATGTTCTTTTAGCTGCAGCTTCAGGTGCTATCATAATCGGATTTCATGTGCGTCCAAATACTAATGCAAGGAAGCTTGCCGAATCCGAAAAGGTAGATATTCGTATATATAATGTTATCTATGATGCGATAAATGAAGTAAGATCAGCTCTCGAAGGTCTGTTATCGCCGGTGATTTCGGAAGAATTGGTAGCAACTGTTGAAGTGCGTGACTTGTTCAAAGTGCCTAAAATAGGTACAGTTGGAGGGTGTTATGTTCAAGAAGGAAAGATTACTAGATCGAATAAAATTAGATTATTTAGAGACGGTGTGGTTATATATGAGGGTGAGTTGGCTTCCTTAAGACGGTTCAAGGATGATGTAAAAGAAGTTGATGCTGGTTATGAATGCGGATTGAGCATAACTAATTATAACGATCTTAAAATCGGTGACATAGTAGAAGCATATAAAATTGTCGAAACAAAGAAAAAGCTTGAAGGATAATGTCTTACAGATTGGACAAAGTTGCAAGCCTTATAAAGGAAGAAATAAGCTTAATCTTTTTACACAAGATTCAAGATCCGAGTTTAGGATTGCTTACGATAACGAATGTTAAAGTGAGTCCCGACCTGAAACATTCAAGAATCTATATCTCGATATATGATAAGGAAAAGAGGGAGGCTACTTTAAATAAATTAAACGAGTTGAAGGGATTAATTCGGTCTAAACTTGCCGGTAAATTAAAAATTCGTTACGTCCCTGAACTGACATTTTTCTTAGATGATACACTTGACTATGTAGAAAAGATGGAAGGTTTGTTTAAGAAAATTCATGAGAATGATAACCAAAAAAACGAAGGATAGCGGTTTTAATTTTAACACCGGCGAGGTGATTTTAGTAGATAAGGAGAAAGGATTTACATCTTTTGATGTTATTGCCAAACTCAGAAGGATATTAAAGATTAAGAAGATCGGGCATGCGGGAACTCTCGATCCTTTGGCAACAGGTTTATTAATAATATGTACAGGACGTAAAACAAAAGAAATTTACCATTATCAAGATTTAAATAAAAAATATTCGGGAGTGATTACACTTGGGAAGTCAACTCCTACTATGGATTCTGAAACTGATTTTATTGAAGAAAAGAATTTTGATAATGTAACGACCGAAAAGATATTTGATGTGAGGGACACTTTTTTAGGTAAGATAAGTCAAATTCCTCCGATGTATTCGGCTGTTAAACACAAAGGGAAAGCTCTTTATAAGTATGCGAGGAAAGGTATTGAGATTAAGCGTGAACCTAAAGAAGTATTTATCTCAAAGTTCGATATTCTGAAAACGGATCTGCCTGATATTCTTTTTGAGATCGATTGCTCCAAGGGTACCTATATTAGAGTTATCGCTGATGATTTTGGAAAGAAACTGGGATGCGGAGCTTATTTGAAAAATTTACGGAGAGAAAGAATTGGTGAATATTCTGTAGAGGATGCATTTACAATTGAGGAATTCACACAATTTATTAATTCAAACTGACGATGAACTATTATACTGATATTTCGCATATAGAACATAATAAGAATACTTTTGTAACTTTGGGCACATTTGACGGAATTCATTTAGGTCATATAAATATATTAAAGACTTTAATAAAAAAAGCAAATGAACTTAACTGCAGAAATTTTGTTATTACATTTGAACCTCACCCACGTACGGTTATTTCTACAGATTATAATATGCAGATTTTGACTAACTTGGAGGAAAAGAAAGAGTTATTTGAAAAAATGAATGTTGAGAATTTACTCGTGATAAATTTTACGGATGAATTTTCTCAAATTAAATCGGAGGATTTTATTAAAAAATTTGTGTGTGATAAAATAGGAACGAAGCATATTGTAATAGGTTATGATCATAAATTCGGAAAGAACCGGAGAGGAGATGAGAACAAGTTGAGACTACTGGGTGATCAGCTGGGATTCGGTGTTACTACTGTTGAAGCTGTTGAAATACAAGGTGATCCTATCAGCAGTACAAAAATTCGGCAGGCACTGCTGAACGGTGATCTTCAAAAAGCTAATGATTACCTGGGACGTTATTATAGTTTTACAGGGTCAGTTGTACATGGTGCAAACCGTGGGAAAAGTACTGGTTTCCCAACCGCTAATATAGAGTTATTCGACAGATTGAAATTGATACCTGCCGATGGAGTATATGTTGTCCGGTGTATACTTGGAGAACAAAGTTATTTCGGTCTATTAAATATCGGATCTAGACCTACATTTGAAGCTGATTCTGAAATTGTAGTAGAAGTACATTTACTGGATTTTAATGCAAAAATATATAATCGGCCGATAAAGGTTGAGATAATTCATAGAATTCGAGATGAACGAAAATTTGAATCAAAAGAAAAACTTATTCATCAAATAGAAGAGGATAAAAAATTTGCTGTTGAACTAATAGGTAAACTAATTAACTCCGGTTAATTCTGGAGTTACATTGTATAATTAAATTAGGAGTAATATCATGTCTTTAACGAAAGAAGAAAAACAGGAGATAATCAAAAAATATGGTAAGGGCGAAAAAGACAGCGGCAGAGCCGAAGTTCAAATTGCCCTCTTAACAAAAAGAATAAACCAGCTGACAGATCATTTCACTGCGCATGAAAAAGATCATGCATCGCGCAGGGGTTTAATGAAGATGGTTGGTAAAAGACGAAGACTGCTGGATTATTTATCGGCAAGAGATATTGAGAGATATAGAACTATAATTAAAGAATTGAATATAAGAAAATAGAGGTTGGCTGAATGATTTATAATAAAGAAGTTGAAATAGGGGGAAAAGTACTTTCGATTGAAACTGGCCGGTTTGCCAAGCAGGCAAACGGTACTGTTATGGTTAAATATGGCGATACGATGGTGCTTGTCACTGCAGTTGTTTCCGAAGAAGTAAAAGAGGATGTTGATTTTTTCCCTCTTTCGGTTGAATATAGAGAAAAATCTTTTGCAGCAGGAAAAATACCCGGTGGATTCTTCAAAAGAGAGGGGAGACCTTCTGAGAAGGAAATATTAAGCGGTCGCTTGATTGATAGACCGATACGCCCTCTTTTCCCAAAAGGATTCACAAATGAAACTCAAATAGTTGCATTTGTATATTCATACGATGGAGAAAATGAGCCCGATGTTCTCGGTGCGGTGGGAGCTTCCGCTGCTCTTACAATTTCCAGTATTCCTTTTCTTGAACCTATTGGAGAAGTGAGGATTGGCAGAGTTAACGGAGATTTTATCGTCAATCCCACGCATCACCAGATTTTAAATAGTGATATTGAATTGGTTGTTGCAGGTACTGAGAGTTCGATTATGATGGTTGAAGGTGAAGCAAGTGAAATAAGCGAAGAAGATTTGCTGAATGCATTAAAATTTGCCCATGGAGAAATCAAGAAAATTATTACGATGCAACTCGAACTTAGAGAGCTGTGCGGACTTCCTAAAATGGAAGTGCCGGAAAATAAAATTGATGAAGCTTTGATGGAAGATATTAAAGCCCTGGCGTATGATAAATTCTCGGAGCTTGTCGCATCAGTTCTTGCCAAGGAAGAACGTTCGCAAAAGAATAAGGAGCTAACTCAAAATGTTATTGAACAGCTGGCAGAAAAGTATCCTGGGAAGGAAAAGGATATTAAAGAAATTCTTTATGACATGGAAAAAGAATTGATGCGCAATAGAATCTTAACCGACGGTCTGCGTTTGGATGGAAGAAAGAGTGATCAAATAAGACCGATATCAATCGAGTTGGGATTGCTGCCGCGTACACACGGGTCTGCTTTATTTACACGCGGTGAAACTCAAAGCTTAACAACATTAACATTAGGTACAAAAGGTGATGAACAAATTGTGGACGGATTGCAGGAAGAATACAAAAAGAGATTTCTTTTGCATTACAATTTTCCTCCATTCAGCGTCGGTGAAGTTGGACGATTTAGCGGTGTAGGAAGAAGGGAAGTCGGACATGGCAACCTTGCTGAACGTGCTTTGAAATATATTGTCCCGTCGGAAGATAAATTTCCATATATAATCCGGATCAATTCCGATATACTTGAATCTAACGGTTCTTCATCGATGGCTACCGTATGCGCAGGTTCTTTAGCTTTAATGGACGGTGGTGTACCTGTAAAATGTTCGATTGCGGGTATTGCTATGGGCTTGGTAAAAGAAAATGATCAATATGTCGTACTTTCCGATATTTTGGGAAACGAAGATCATCTAGGCGATATGGACTTTAAAGTTGCAGGTTCTGATAAAGGAATTACTGCATTCCAAATGGATATTAAAATACAGGGTCTGTCTTATGAAATAATGGCAAAGGCTCTTCAGCAGGCGAAAGAAGGAAGACAGTTTATTTTAGCCAAGATGAATGAAGTAATTAATGAACCTAAGACACAGATATCGTCTTTCGCACCTACTTTGCTATCCACTAAAATTAATCCTGATAAAATCGGGACTGTTATTGGTCCGGGTGGAAAGGTTATACAAGGAATTCAAAAGCAATATGGTGTAGAAATTTATATTGATGAAGATGGCACTGTCAATATTTCAGGTCAAAATGCAGAGAATGCTAAAAAAGCAAAAGAGTATATCAAACAACTGGTTGCAGAACCGGAGGTCGGGAAAATTTACAGAGGTAAGGTTATGAAGATTGCTGATTTCGGAGCTTTCGTAGAGATTTTACCCGGTACCCAAGGATTGCTTCATATCTCTCAACTGGATAATAAGCGCGTTAATAAAGTGAGCGATGTTGTTAAGGAAGGCGATATTGTAAAAGTAAAACTCATAAAGGCGGAAAACGGGAAGTGGAGTTTATCCAGGAAAGCCGTTCTTGATTCAACCGAGCCGGTTGAAGGTGAAGTAGAATAACATGTTTATAGAAGTGCTGAATTTTGTGAATTCAGCACTTTTTATTTTAAATACATAGTTTTAGATTTTTATACAAAAGTTTTGAACAAATGAAAATCGGGAATCTTGATCTCGGTAAAAGGTTGTTGTTAGCTCCAATGGCCGATGTTACCGATTCGTCCTTCCGTAAAATTGCAAAAGATTACGGCGCAGGACTTACCTTTACCCAAATGGTAAGTGCAAAGGGTATTATTGAAAATCAATTTGAAACGCTGCGTCTCTTATCCTTTCATAAATCCGAAAAACCTGTTGGTGTTCAAATCTTGGGAAAAGATCCCGATCTAATCAGGCAGGCTGTCACAGAAATTAAAAATCTGAAACCCGATATGATTGATTTGAATTGCGGTTGTTCAGTTGAAAAGGTAACTAAATATGGAATGGGTTCCAGTTTACTTGAGCAGCCGAAATTACTCGGTGAAATTGTCCGTGCAATGGTGGCTGCTGCCGGGGAAATTCCAATATCCATCAAAATCAGATTGGGTAAGAATCCGGGAAAAATTAATGTTTTAGAAAACGCAAAAATAATAGAAGACAACGGCGCTACATTATTAACAGTTCACGCAAGAACGAGTGTGGATAGTTATGAGACCGATGTAAATTGGGAATGGATTGGTAAAGTAAAAGAGAATGTTTCAATTCCGGTTGTAGGAAACGGATCGTGTTTTAATATTGAAGATATTACTGAATTACTAAAAAAAACCGGCTGTGATTCTGTAATGCTTGCACGAGGTGCATTAGGCAATCCATTTATATTTTCGAGATATAACACTTTGGCAGAAACGGGAGTTGACCCCGGTGTCCCTAGTGTGAAAGATGTTCGGGATACTATTCTTAAGCATTTCGAATATTTAATCCGCGATTTTGGTGAAGTTGTGGCATTAAGCAAGGCTAAAAAACATGCTATTTGGTATTTTAAAACGTTCACAGGTATAAGTTGGTTCGTTGATAAAGTTTTATCTATTCAGGATAAAGATGCATTTAAGAGTTTGGTTTTTGATCATACCGGGAAGATAGAGAACGACGAATTCCCTGATGAAAACCTTGAAATAATAAATAAAAATTTTAAAAATAAAGTGCTTTTTTGGTTGAAGGAATTTTCTGACGATGATCTAAATTTGACTAATCAAGCAATAGTCTGAAGAGAGTAATTATGAACAAAGAGATTATTATTAATTCATCTGCTTCCCAAAACCGAGTTGCAATTACTGAAGATGGAAATCTGGTAGATTTTTTTGTTGATCATCCGGAAAAAAGCCGTATGGTCGGTGATATTTATTTCGGTAGGGTTGCAAGAGTGTTACCGGGTATTAGAGCTGCATTTATCAACATTGGTTTGAAACATGATGCATTTCTTCACTTTTCGGATATCGATGAGAAGCTGGGCGCTTTTCAGGAAATGTTAGAGGACAGTGATGATGAAGATATTGATGAGTTGGATGAGGAAAATTTGGAAGGAGATGCCGAACCCGTACGGAATCAGGTAATTGAGAAAGAAAAAGGAATACCTAAACTTCATAAAGGCCAGGAAATTTTAGTACAAATAATCAAAGAACCGGTGAAGGATAAAGGAGTTCGCGTATCTTCATCTATTTCGCTGCCGGGAAGATTTTGTGTTTTATTGCCATATGATTATAAGATTGGAATTTCAAAAAAGATTGTCGACTTCAAAGAAAGAAAAAGATTGAGAAGAATTGCCCGGGAAATTCTCCCAAAGAATTGCGGTTTAATAATTCGAACCGCAGCAAAAGAACAATCAGAAGAAGCCCTTTCTGGGGATTTAAAGTATCTTGTGAAGACTTGGAAAGAAATTGAGGAAGAGTTAAAAGATAAAAAACCTCCAACACTTGTATATAAAGACTTGAGTACAACTATCAGCGTCATAAGAGATTTATTTACACCAGATATAACGGCGGTTTTCATAGATTCAAAAAAATTATACCGGGAAATAAAAAATTACGTTCAAATAATGCAGCCTGCATTAGTAGAAAAACTGCACTCTTACCGCGACGACGAGCCGATCATTGAAGCATTCAAAATCGAACAGCAGATAAAAACCCTTACCGGCCGAAAAGTATTTTTGCCAAGCGGTGGACATATAGTAATAGAACATACGGAAGCAATGGT
>CAZKNM010000041.1:7326-13082 GCA_964554135.1 uncultured Melioribacteraceae bacterium | reverse complement strand
AAAGATCAAGAATCGAATTCGCTTAAAACGGATTTGGAAGCGTCAAGAGAAGTTGCCCGCCAATTAAGACTTCGTGATATAGGAGGTTTAATCGTTGTGGATTTCATTGATCTTGAGGATGAGAAAAACAGGAAAAAGATTTATGATGAATTGAAGAAAGAATTTAAAAAAGACCGTGCAAAAACTGCGCTGCTTCCTATGACCGATTTCGGTTTAATGCAAATTACAAGGCAGCGAGTACGCGAAAACATTCTTCAATCGATGCATGAAGTTTGTTCCTACTGTTTAGGTACTGGTCTATTAACAAAGAAATCGAATCTTATCCATGAGATTGAAGGGTGGTTGAAAAGATATAAACTTCAGGGAAAATACAAGGTGATAGTTCTTAAGGCACACCCAATGTTAATCTCAAAATTAAAAGAAGGTAAAATTTCCACAATTCTAAAATTACAATTCCGATATCTTGTTAGGATAAAGTTGAGTGTGGATGAGAATATGAGTCCACAGACTTTTCAAATATTTTCTGCCAAAACTAATGAAGAATTAACCGAGGAATTTGCATAAGTTATATAACGAAAATATTGACCTGAAATTTCTGTTTATGGATTATTCAATTTGCGTTAATTTTTTGTAAGTTTAAATTTCAAATAAAAATTCTACCCATTTAAATGAGGTATTAGTTAGATGAAATTTTTCATTGACACAGCTAACCTAGATGAAATTAAAGAAGCCGCTTCTTTAGGGATCTTGGATGGAGTTACGACTAATCCATCACTGGTTTCAAAAGAGGGGAAGAATTTCAAAGAATTATTATGCGAAATTACAAAGATAGTTGATGGCCCTATCAGTGCAGAAGTTGTTGCGGTAGACTATGATGGGATGATGAAAGAGGCTCTTGAATTAGCAAAGATTCATAATAATATTGTAATTAAGATACCTTTAATTAAAGAGGGTTTAAAAGCAATCAAATCGCTTACTGATGAAGAGATCAAAACAAATGCTACTTTGTGTTTCTCCCCATCGCAGGCAATTCTTGCAGCCAAAGCGGGCGCTACTTACGTCAGTCCGTTTATCGGAAGATTAGACGACATAAGTACTAGCGGAATGGATTTGATTGGTCAAATTGTTCAGATATATAGAAATTATAACTATAGAACAAAAGTTCTCGTTGCTAGTATAAGACACCCTATGCACGTTGTAGAGGCTGCATTGATGGGTGCTGATGTTGCGACTATTCCATTCAGCGTTATTAATAAATTATTTAACCATCCTTTAACAGATATTGGATTAGAAAAATTCTTAAATGATTGGAAAAAACTAAATCAGTAGAGATGAAATGAAAAAAACAAAATTCTATGCTATCCATCAGAAGTTGGGCGCAAAAATCGTTGAGTTTGCCGGATTTCAAATGCCGGTCTATTATTCTTCTATCATTCAAGAACATAAAGCAGTCCGCAGTTCGATTGGTGTTTTTGATGTTTCGCATATGGGTGAAATTTTTATTCGGGGTGAGAAAGCTTTTGATTTCGTACAGTATGTTACAACCAATGATGCTTCAAAATTAACGAACGGCAGAATACAATACTCCTCAATGTGTTATAAAGACGGAGGTATTGTTGATGACCTGCTGGTGTATAAGTTAAGTGACAATGAATTTATGTTGGTTGTTAATGCTTCCAATAAGGATAAAGATTTCAATTGGATGAAAGACAACAATAATTTCGGAGTGAGCATTGACGATGAAAGTGATGAATATTCCCTTCTGGCAATACAAGGACCGAAAGCAAAAGAAACGGTTGAAAAGATATGTGATAAACAGTTGGATTTGGAATATTATCATTTCTTTGAAGCGAAATGTACCGGTGTTGATATGATCGTTTCAAGAACAGGGTACACAGGCGAAATAGGTTATGAACTCTATTTTAAGGGAGACGAAAAGGTTGCCGAAAAAGTGTGGAACAGTATCTTTAATACCGGTAAGGAGTATAATATTCAACCGGTTGGTTTGGGTGCGAGAGATTCTCTTAGATTGGAAGCTGGTTATTGTCTTTATGGAAATGATATTGATAAAACTACTAATCCTTTGGAAGCCGGTCTCGGATGGATCACAAAATTACAGAAAGGAAATTTTATCGGGCGAGACACACTGTTGAAAGTGAAAGAAGAAGGATTAAAAAGAAAATTAGTCGCAATGATCTCGGAAGAAAAATCTTTTCCACGCCATGGTTATGACTTGATGATCAATGGTAATAAGGTCGGATATATAACCAGCGGAACCGTGAGTCCAATTTTAGATAAACCGATTGCGGTGGGTTATGTAAATATTGTTTATGCAAAAGAAGGACAAAAAATTGATTTCTCAATTAGGGGGAAATCTTATCCCGCAACAATTATTAAATTACCATTTGTGAAAAAATAATATGAAACTTAATGTTCTACTTTCTCCACAAAATGTGGATGAGTTGTATTTTACTGGTAAAACAACAGTCGTAATTGATGTATTGAGGGCAAGTACAGTAATCGTAACTGCATTGAACAATAGCACTAAGGAAGTGATTCCGGTAGGTACCGTTGAGTTTGCGATGAAAGTATCCGGAAATGCTTTTGGTGGTCAAACAATGATCGGTGGTGAAAGAAATACCAAAAGAATTGACGGATTCAATTTGGGTAACTCACCACTTGAATATACTGCTGATACAGTCTCCAAGAGATCAATAATATTATTTACAACTAACGGCTCGAAGGCGATAGTCAAAGCGAAATTTTCCGAAAATTTATTCATATGCTGTTTTAATAATATAAAAAGTGTTGCAAAACATTTGGTTGAATTGGGTAATGATGTAGAAATTCTATGTGCAGGTGCTAACGGGATGTTTTGTATCGAGGACGCAGTATGTGCAGGAAGACTGATTTCCGAAATTGAGGAGATGAATGGTGATATCGCTATTACCGATGCCGGTAGAGCCAGCGTTGTTCTGAATAAATCTTTTGGCAAAAGTATTAATAAATTACTTCAAGAAAGCGAGCATGGGAAATTATTAATCGAAAACGGATTTCAGGATGATATTGAATATTGTGCCCGACTGGATATTATTGATAATGTTCCTTATTATTCTTCAGGAGTGATTAAGCTGCTTTATCCTCTTGTTTTTAAAGATAAACAAGTAGAAGACAGTAAGGCCGAAGGGAATGGCAGTTAAGAAAAAAACAAAATCTTCCGTAACCGGTGACAATTATTTTATTATCTCGATCGATAAGAAAAAGAAGTTGCTGGGTATATTCATGGTGGTGTTCGCACTTCTGATATTTCTCAGCATAATCTCCTATTCTCGATATGACCAGGCAAACCTCTCTTATGAATTTACGGATCTGTTCAAAGTATTTTCACCTGATCCGGAATTTGCAGCTCGTGTAGAAAGCACACATAATTGGTTGGGTTTGTTCGGTGCATACATATCTAACTTTTTTATCAATTCAACAATCGGCTATTTCTCAATTGTTTTCCCGGTTATACTCTTTATTTGGGGATACATTATTTTTAGAGAGGGCAGGGAGTACAGAGTTGCTGTATACCTTTCCAATTTCTTAGTTGTAGCTGCACTGATTCTCTCAACGTTTTTTGGAATGATGAGATTTGAATTGGAAATATTTGCGGAGGTGAATGAATTATCCGGTAAAGTAGGAGGATTTCTTGGAACAGCCGTCGGTCGATTATTTGGGGGATTGGGAAGCATTATTTTCTTGTTGACACTTCTTTTTGTTGTGCTGTTTATCGCTTTCGATATTAAACTTGGAAAGATATTCGAATTCATAAAAGGATTTTGGAAAGATGCATTAGCCGGAGAAAAGGATGATGTTACGATAAATAAGCCTATACCGGTAAAGACCGAGGAAAATCTTTCCAAGATTAAAGATTTACGAAAAGAATCAAAACTTAAGAATCTTTTCGGTAGGAAGGATAAAGAAGAAGTTCTTGAGAAAGATCTTGTTGATGATGCGAAAACGAAGATTACCATTATAAAGAAACAAGGACCGGAGCAGATTGTAGAGCAGGAATTTGCGGAAGATTTGGATAAGACAGATGATGAGAAGAAACCTCGAAAGAAACCGTCCTTCGATGAAAAAGATGTGACTTCTATGCTTGATGAAGATGAAGAAATTCAATTACCTGAACAATGGGAAGAAGAGATAGAATATAATTTCCCCAAAATTGAATTATTAGGAGCTTTGACTCAGGAAGAAATTAATATTCCGGAAGAAGAATTAAAACGGAATGCCGAATTATTGAAAGAGAAGCTTGCCTTATTCGATATAAAAATTGATGATATTTCCGTTACACCTGGTCCCGTTGTCACGCTCTATGAAATTGTTCCGGCGCCAGGTGTTAAGATCAGCCGGATTGTGAGTCTTGAGCATGACATTGCATTAGCCCTGGCCGCGAAAGGCATCAGGATTATCGCTCCTATTCCAGGTAAGAGTGCCATAGGTGTTGAAATACCTAATGTTGAGTCGGCAATTGTTAGAGCTCGTTCCGTTATATCTAAATTAAAAGAGACTAAAGCCGAACTTCCATTAGCTTTAGGTAAAACAATCTCGGGTGATGTTTATATAACTGATCTTGCAAAGATGCCTCACTTATTAATTGCAGGTTCAACGGGTTCGGGTAAAAGTGTTGGTATTAATATGATAATTGCGAGCCTCCTATACTCAAAACATCCCTCAGATGTGAAGTTTATTATTATCGATCCTAAGAAAATTGAAATGTCTTTTTATAAACGTTTGAGCAAACACTTTCTTGCCGTTTCCCCTGACATAGATGAAGAAATAATTACAAGCCCTCAGAATGCACTCCTCGTATTGAAAGCTGTGGAACATGAGATGGAAAAAAGATACGATAAATTGGCAAAAGCAGGTGTTCGAAATATTGTTGATTATAATGATAAAGTTGCTGATCCGAAGCGAAAGCCGAAAGATACGGACGAAATAAAACATTTTAAATTACCTTACATTATTATTGTAATAGATGAACTTGCAGATTTGATGCTGACATCGGGAAAGGAAGTTGAAGAGCCGATTGCAAGACTTGCTCAATTAGCACGTGCAGTCGGTATACATTTGATTTTAGCTACTCAGCGTCCGTCTGTTAATGTGATTACTGGTGTGATAAAAGCAAATTTCAGTGCAAGAATAGCTTATCAGGTCGCAACAAAAATTGATTCTCGTACAATTTTGGATATGAACGGTGCCGAGCAGTTACTAGGAAATGGAGATATGCTCTTCTTACCTGGTGGTATGCCTAAACCGATTCGTATTCAGAATGCTTTCATTACAGCGGAAGAAGTTGAAAGAATTACCAATTTCATATATGTGCAGAAAGGCTATTCCAAAAGATATTATCTACCTTCCATGTTCGAAAAGAAACAACAATCTTCGGGAAATTTTCTTGCTGATCTTGATCCTATGTTTGAAGATGCAGCGAGAGTAATAATAAGACATCAGCAGGGATCGGTCTCGCTCCTGCAGAGAAGACTAAAACTCGGTTATTCGCGTGCTGCTCGTATTGTTGACCAGTTGGAGGTGGCAGGTGTGGTTGGTCCTCCTGAGGGAAGTAAAGCGAGAGAAGTTTTGGTAGAAAATGAGGAACAACTAGAAGCTATTTTAAGATCTCTCTAAAATGAAGTTCAAACTAATCATATTGTTGATATTCATTTCATTACTTGTTAATCGACCGATCAAAAAATTTGTAAAAGGGATAA
>CAZKNM010000041.1:3416-7316 GCA_964554135.1 uncultured Melioribacteraceae bacterium | reverse complement strand
TTTCTTGTTAGTGCCCAGAGTGCTAAACAAGTATTGAGTGAAATTCAGAAGAAGTTTAAGACAATTGAAGATTTAACAGCCGATTTTACACAGACTATAAAACCAGCACTACAGTCTTCTTCTAAATATACTGGTTTATTCTATTATAAGAAGCAGGATAAATTCAGAGTTGAGATGAAGAATCAGACTATCATCTCGGATGGACAAACAATTTGGAATTACAATAGCAAATTGAATCAGGTTGTAATCAGCTATTTGGAAGACGAATCTTCATCGTTCTCATTAGAAAAATATATCATGAATTATCCACAACTGTGCAAGATTTCTTCATCAACAGAATTAAAGGATGGAGAGCAATACTCCGTTCTTAGTTTAACACCTAAAGACTTGGAGTTGGAATTCAAAACAGTGAAATTATGGAGTGATAAAGAATACCTTGTTAAAAAACTGGATTTTGTTAATTTAGACGACATGGAATTTTCGATTGTATTGAAAAATATTTTGATAAACCAAAATTTGTCCGATGATAAATTTATATTTATCCCACCAAAAGGAAGTCAAGTAATTGACCTCAAGTAATTCGAAATTACACGGAATTAAGAAAAGGATAAGTTATTTCCTGCCGTTTGTTTTAATGGCATTGTTTCTTTTTTTCGCTTTTAGGAATGTCAATATTGGTCACTCATTCGATTTAATTTTGAGAGCGGTACCACTCTGGGTAATCGCCTTTATTTTTGTGTTTTTCTTTTCTCATTTTATAAGAGCAGTACGCTGGAAAATTATGATTAAGAGTATTAAACCGGATGCATCATTATCGAATTTATTTGGTACGGTTATGATAGGTTACGGGATAAACTGTGCGGTTCCACGTTTAGGGGAAGTGTATAGGGCAATGTTTCTTGGTAAATGGGAAAATTTGTCGCGAACATCTCTGCTTGGGACTATAATCATAGAACGAGTGATTGACATCTTTACTTTTGTGGTGTCTGTTTTAATCAGTCTCCCAATCTTCCGGGGGAATTTATTTGATGAAGTCACATGGCTGGAACCTACAATATTTTTCAGCTTTTTGTTTCTTGCAGTGCTGATAATAATTTTGATTATGATTGTCAAGTTAAGAGAAAAACTCTTTTCGGGGATTGTCAATATTATTGGTAAAACTTCCGATAAAGGAGCCGAAAGATTATCTTACATTTTTCAAATGCTTGCAGAAGGCTTCTCGAGTCTTAAAGGATTTACTGACTATTTGTTGGTTTTTCTTCTAACCGCAGTGATGATGCTTCTTTATGCTCTGAGCAATTATGTTGGATTTTTTATGCTTCATATGGAAAATATGCAGGTGGTTACCTTCGGTACAGCCTGGATTTTAATGACTATCAGTGCATTTGGAGTGGCTATACCTACACCAGGCGGCACCGGCTCTTATCATATTTTTGTAATATTTGTTTTAGTGAATTTGTTTAACTTTTCACAAGAAGTTAGCGCTGCTTATGCTTTGCTAACGCATTTCATTACATATGTTGTTTTTATTTTCTCAACAATAATGTTTATTTTCATCATTAATAAACGTAGGACTAAGCAAGGTTATAAAAGTGAGAATCTATTCAGTGTATTTAAAAGCAATTCGGAATGATTATGAAGAAAATACTTTTTTTGATAACTCTTTTACTTTTTAGTTCGAGCACGTATGCTCAGTTCGATTTTGCCGGGGGTATGGGAATTAGTTTTGTAAATAATAGTTCTCTGAGAGATTATTTACAAATCAATTTTCCTTCCGGATCTAAATTAAGCACTTTTAATTCTTCGGTTGAATTCTTTATCGAAGGAGATTATTCTGTTACTACAAGCTTTCAATTGGGATTAGAGTACGCATATCAGATTTATTCGTATACTGCCTCTTTTAGTGGAACATATGTTTATGATATTAGTTACGGTCATCATAAACCTTCCGTGTTAGCTTATTACGTCATTTCCGGAAACGGTTACAAATTCAAGTTTGGAGGGGGGGCCGGTTTACGGATTATCTCTTTGGATGAAAAGATAATGAATACCGTCAATTATTCTACTTCGAGATTTGGTGTTTTATTGAAAGCACAAGGACATACTTTACTGGGTGGAAATTTTTATGCAAATATCGGTGTTGATTTGAGATACGATCTCCCTGGAGAGCCGAAAAACGGAAGCAATTATATTGTCGATAATTCTATCAATCAGAATGTTAACATCAACTCTCTTTCATTCGGTATAAAACTGGGGATTTCCTATTTCTTTGAGTAATATATTTTTGTTTTTCTGAATAGAGAAGAAACCGGAATTGGAATATGAAGCTAAACCTGGGGTGTGGAAAGAACATTCTTGATGGATACGTTAATCTCGATATTGTTGATTACGGTGGGAACCAAATACATGATCTTAACAAATTTCCATATCCGTTCGATGATAATACTTTTGGTGAGATAATAGCAAGTCATATCTTAGAGCATTTAGAAAATTTCCACAATACAATTACTGAGTTATATCGGATTTCCAAACAAGATGCTATTATCAGGGTGACTGCTCCGTTTTTTCTAAACACAAAGTATTTTGGAGATCCCGATCATAGGATACCATTTTCCATCCGCACCTTTGATAATTACGAATATATAAGTAAACGCAAATTAAAATTTTATGAAAAATGGAAATTGTCGCATCGCACTAATTATGAAAGCAGTGCTAAGTTTGAAATACTCAAGAAAAGATTCAACGTATCAAATTTTTTATTATTGAAATGGTTGAACTTTCTTATAAATATAGAACCGGTTATTTATGAAAGATTGTTCGCCGGAATTTTTTCTCCAGAAGAAGTCATCTTTGTTTTGAAAGTTATAAAGAGTGAATAAACAAGTAAGAAATTTTTTAATCGCTATAAAGATTTCTGATAAAAACCATAGAGTCCACTGATAGTGAATATTTTTGAAGCAATTCTACTTGGGATTATTCAGGGCTTAACTGAATTCCTACCTATTAGCAGTACAGGACATGTTACGTTAACCGGTAAACTGCTTAATCTTATCTCAGTTGATAATCCAGAGAGGTGGACTTCATTCATTGCTGTCATTCAATTAGGAACTCTATTGGCTGTATTAATATATTTTTGGAATGATCTATGTAATGTTTTAATAAACTTCATGAAAGAGAATTTCAGGGAAAGAAAATCATTTAGATCTCAGTCTTTTTATTCACGTTTGGGATGGTTTATAATTATTGGTACTCTGCCGGTGGTTTTTGTGGGTATCGGATTCAAAGATATTATTGAAGGATCGATTACGAAAAATCTTTACATAATTTCATGGAGTCTTATAATTTTAGGTATTGTGCTGGCCGGAGCAGAAAAAATCGGGAAGTTTAATAGAGAATTGAACGAACTGAAGTGGTACGATGCATTGATTATCGGAATTGCCCAGACCCTTGCTCTGATACCGGGTTCGTCGCGCTCAGGCACAACAATAACAGCCGGTTTGTTTTTAGGACTAAAAAGGGAAACAGCTGCTCGGTTTTCTTTCTTATTGAGTGTCCCTGCTGTGTTAGCAAGCGGTTTATTCGAATTTTATCAAGCGATCGATTATATCGATTTCAATAATGTTATTTATCTTATTGTGGCGACTGCGGCTGCTGCCATCAGCGGTTACTGGACAATAGAATTCTTACTTAGATTCTTGAAGAGAAATACTACTTATTTGTTTGTGGTATATAGGATATCTATTGGTGTTTTGATACTGGTACTCGTAGGATACGGTTTAATAAGTCCATAGGAAATTTGTGACATATTATTGAGTAGAATTTTTAAAAATTTGACTGAGCACGAAGCGATAATGAAACAAACAGAATTTTTTACTTCCCGCTGGGGTTTAATTTTATCTA
>CAZKNM010000041.1:0-3406 GCA_964554135.1 uncultured Melioribacteraceae bacterium | reverse complement strand
CTCTGGGTATAGCGGTAGGAACAGGAAACATATGGAGATTCTCAAGGATTGTTGCGCAAAACGGTGGCGGTTCTTTTCTAATACCATGGGTGGTTTTCCTACTGATATGGTCGTTACCGTTGATAATTTCCGAATTCGCAATTGGGAAATATTCTCGTTTGGGTCCTACCGGTGCATTGGCAAAAACTGCGGGCAGATCATTCGGTTGGATGGGAGCTTTCGTTGCATTTGTATCTACTGCGATCATGTTTTACTACTCGGTCGTGACGGGATGGTGCATACGTTATTTTATATCAGCTTTTACAGGTGATTTATTTAATACGTCCGATCATCTGGTTTATTGGAACAATTTTTCGTCCGGTTCACTTCCGATAGCATTTCATTTGGTTGCAATGCTTATAGGTTCATTTGTGGTTTACAGGGGGATAGTTAAAGGAGTTGAGAAAGCTAATAAATTATTGGTATCCTCTCTGATTGTTATTCTATTCATTCTCCTATTCAGAGCTGTAACACTTCCAAATGCTTTAGAAGGAATAAAGTATTTCTTTACACCTAAATTGGAATATATTTTAGACTATAAAATATGGTTGAATGCTTTAACTCAAAATGCTTGGGATACAGGCGCAGGTTGGGGATTAATATTAACATATGCTGTTTACATGAAACAGAAGGAAGATATTTCGATAAACGCTGCAATGATAGGTTTCGGGAATAATTCGATATCTCTGATTGCTGGGATTACAATTTTTTCAACGGTATTTTCTTTAAGTACTGTTGACGCGATGAATCAAATAACGCAATCTGGACCGGCAAATACGGGACTTACCTTTATATACTTACCGATTCTTTTTTCAAAAGTATCCGAAAGCGTACTTGTAAATACAATTTTTGCTTCGTTGTTTTTTTTAGCACTGTCGTTTGCCGCAACAACTTCTCTTATATCGATGATAGAACTTTCCACACGAACATTAATAGACTTTGGTTTTAAAAGAAAGAAAGCCTTATTCATAGTCGGTTTATTCGGATTTATTCTTGGTATTCCGTCTGCCGTAAATATGGATTTCTTTTTAAACCAAGATTGGGTTTGGGGTGTTGGATTAATCATCAGCGGAGCTTTTATTGCTTTTTCAATTATCAGGTTTGGTGTTGATAAATTTAGAAGAGAAGTAATTAATGGTCCGGGTTCGGATATTAAAATTGGAAGGTGGTATAATATCATTATTTCTTATGTTATTCCTTTGGAAGTTGTTGTATTGTTAACATGGTGGTTGGTATCCTCAGTATCATGGGATCCGGAGTGGTGGAATCCTCTTCATACCGAGAACGCCGGAACTTGTATTTTTCAATGGAGTCTTGTTCTTGTGTTTTTTATTATCTATAATAAAACAATTGTGAAAAAGATAATCAAAGATTAGAATGAGAGTAGAAGGGTTTATTACATTTGTGTGTGTTGTTTTAATTGTATGGGGTGGTTTTATTTATTTTCTTACTCGTGCAATAAAATATGAAAGAAAGAAAAAGCATGATGAGTAAAGGAAGAGAGAAGATTCCTTCAATACATTCACTTTCAAGCTATCTTAAAAAAGATAAATGGTTACCTATCTATTTTCTATGCGGTGAAGATAGCTATGCAATAGATAGTGCTGTCAAGAGTATAAGCGATAAAGCCCAACCTTTGCTTGCATCCGATTTCGACAGAGAGGTTATTAACATTGATAAAAATCAAAATATATCGGAGATTTTAGATTTGGCTGCTCAATTTCCGTTCGGCGCTGGAAAAAAATTAATTGTTGTAAAGAATTTTGAAAAGATTAGCGAAAAGCAGAATCTTTCTGAATATGTCAACAAACCTCCCGATTTCACAATACTTGTAATCACTCAATCCGGAAGAGTATCCGATATGAATAAAGAACCATATTATTCACTTTTAAAGAATAATTATTTATTTGAGGCGCGCAGTTTAAAGGGAGATGAATTAATTATATGGCTTATCAATAAGGCCAAAGCAGAAGAGATTATCTTAGACGAAGATATAGCACAAACGATGATAGAGATTATCGGGGAAGACAAATGGCTTCTTGAAATGCATATTCAAAAATTTTTCGATTACCTCGGTAAAAAAAGCGAGATTACTTTTGAGCTAGTGAGAAAGATGGTTTCCTCAACAAAGGAGTATTCTATTTTTGATCTTCTGGAAACTTTGGGTAAAGGAGATAAAAGCAAATCCATTGAAATCGCTTACAATTTGTTGGAGAATGGAAAAGAATTGGTTTTCGTTATTACGATGCTTTCAAGGTTTATTACAACAATTGCTCAAATTTTGGAATTAAACAAGAAGAACATATCTGATAGAGAAGCAGCTAAAGAAGCGGGAGTTTCGATTTATTATTATTTGAATTGTAAGAAAGCAGAGTATTTTCTTTCTCATAAAAGACTTCTAAATGCTATTAGAGCTTTATTCGACGCCGATATTACCTTGAAAACTACCTCTTTTGAGCCGAAGTCATTAATTGCAGTTTTAATTTCAAAAATGCTGCAATAATATATATTTAGAACCTTAATTATATTTGTTCGTGCTTACTATTTTATTAGATTAACATTTAAAAAAAACATAAGATTCGAAACAATTTTTTGAACTTCCGAGTATAAATGACATTGAAGAAACGACTTTCGGAATTGGCTGACGAAGAAGTTATCAAAGAATTTCAGGATAATAATTCAATAGAAGCTTTTGAGACTCTCGTTAAACGTTACAAGGATCCCCTTATGAATTTTGTTTTTAGGTTTGTTGGGGATCGAGATATTAGTACGGATATTGTTCAAGACACGATGATAAAATTTTATTTGAACAAAGATTCTTATAAATCTTTTGCAAAGTTTTCAACGTGGATTTATACGATAGCCGGTAATCTAGCAAAGAATGAATTGAAGAGGAGAAAACGCAGAAAAATTTACTCTATTCACAGTGATGATGATGAAAAACAGATACAAATAGAAGATAAATCTTTTGTAAGTCCCGATAGAGCTGCAGATAGCGATATTAAAAATGAAATCATTCAAAAAGCTTTGATGAAAGTAAAAGAAGTTTATCGAGAGGTTGTTATACTTAGGGATATTGAAGAATTTTCTTATGAAGAGATTGCCGACATTACGAATCTTTCAATCGGAACAGTTAAATCAAGAATAAATCGTGGAAGAGCGCAATTACAAAACCTATTAAAAAATATTTATAAAGAGTAAAGTCTATGAATAAAGATATCTACAATGATAAAAAATATAAGAAAATAATCAAAGCATTGAAAGAATTACCGCATATAAATGCACCGTATAATTTTGAATATTATTTAATAACAAAAATATACGGTGCATTTATATGCGGTAATTCTTTCAATGCTTTGATTATTTT
>CAZKNM010000040.1:0-24312 GCA_964554135.1 uncultured Melioribacteraceae bacterium | reverse complement strand
GATAATTTCTCAGGATATTGGAGTTACTATTACTGCCCCACCAATTTTGAGAATAAATTCATTAAACAATTTGGAATTATTGCTTGGTACAGTGAATGGTACCGTTATTATCTCTTCAATCGATGAAATCATTGTCGGGAATCCGATAGGATTCAATCCTTCCGGAATCAACAGCAGTGCAAGCGTAAAACAAATCTGCACCGATACTGATTATTTTTCTTACATCACAGAGAATACTTTTTCGGATGTTAATAATGCAACATTACATTTTCCGTTTGAGACTTACTCCGCAATTTTAACTAAAGATAAAAACGGCGAATATATTACCGTTGTTTTAGCAGCTCAAAATAACTTTTATATTATAAAGAATGGAACGATACTTTCAAATTTCGATGTAAGTTCTCAAAATCAGATTGAATCTTTTTCTATGATAGATTTATTCGGAGATGGTGAGAATTATATTCTTTTCACTGATGGGATAAAATTAGAAGCACGGAATCTAAATGGCAATATAGCTGAGAATTTCCCGTTATACGATACGCAAGATGTTGGTTTCACAGGTACTCCTCTTGTAGCTGACATAAATGGGGATGAACGTGCAGATATTTTGGTTTCAACAACAGATGGCAGGGTGTTTGCCGTTTCCGGATTTAATAGTGGAATCCTTCCATCTTTACCTGTTTCAAGCGGTGCTCGATTAGCGGGTATAGCTGTTTCGGTTTATTCTGATCATTCTTTAGGAGCAGTAATCGGAGGGTCTATAATCATCGGAGCTGTTACAACAAACAATGATTTGTTTGTCTGGAGATTTGAAACCGGTTTCGGTTTATTGTTTTGGACCGAAGAGTTCGGTAATAGTATGAATACGTCTTTTATGGAACCGGCAAAAATGGATAATGTTATTACTGAATTCTTTCCTAAAGATAAAGCTTACAATTGGCCGAATCCGGTATATGGCGGTGAAACCTATATACGATATTTCGTATCCGAAGATGCAGAAATAAATATCAAAATTTTCGATTTAGCAGGCGACTTCGTAGCTCATCTTAGAGATCGCGCTGTCGGTGGTTTTGATAACCAGACGACATGGAACGTCTCCAGTATTCAAAGCGGAATTTATTTTGCTTATTTGGAAGTTAATGGTGTTTCAGGAAAAACAGACTCAAAGATTATAAAAATTGCTGTCGTCAAATAGACATTAATTTGTGAGTATTAAGTATTGATGAGAAAATATTCTTTAATATTGCTTGCGTTTTTGTTAATTAGTATAAATTCTTTTGCTCAGTTCAATGAGTATGAACCCGAGTATGATTGGTATACAATCAAAGGTAAACATGTTATAGTTCATTACCATGAAGAAGCCGAACGAACCGCAAAGGTTGTATGCAAAATTGCCGATGAAATATGGGAACCGATTACATCACTCTATCATTACGAACCTGAAACGATTCACTTCGTAATTAAAGATATTGATGATTATTCTAATGGAGCAACATACTTCTTCGATAATAAAATTGAGATATGGGCTTCGGCTATGGATTTTGATTTGAGAGGAACTCACAACTGGCTGAGGAATGTCATCTCGCATGAATTTACTCACATGGTGCAATTGCAAGCTGCCATGAAACTCGGGAGATCGATACCTGCAATTTATCTGCAATTCATGAATTATGAAGATAAACGCCGTCCTGATATTCTTTACGGATTTCCCAATTTTATCGCTTCATATCCGATCGCAACGTCGAACGTGCCGCTGTGGTTTGCCGAAGGAACCGCCCAATATATGCGGAAAGATTTCGACTTTGACAGATGGGATACGCATCGTGATATGATACTGCGTTGCTATGCTCTTGAAAATAAAATGTTGACATGGAATCAGATGGGAGTCTTTGATAAAACAAGTCTGGGAAATGAATCGGTTTATAATTCCGGATTTGCTCTAACGCTTTATATATCTCAAAAATATGGCGAGGATAAACTAAGGGAACTTACTGAACGGTTGGGTAGTTTCTCAAATTTCACTATGGATGGTTCCGTGGAAGATGTGCTTGGAAGAAGCGGGAATGAATTGTATGATGAATGGGTTTCATTCATTAAAAAGAGTTACACCGAGAGGACAAAAGACGTTATCGAAAATAATTTGGAAGGAGAATTAATTATAAATGAGGGATTCGGTAATTTCTATCCGGTCTTTTCACACGACGGGCAAAGGATGTTATACGTCTCGAACAAGAGTTCTGATTACTTTGCTCCTTCTTCCGTTTATCTTTATGATTTTAGGTCTAAGCTGGATATTAAACTAGTTGATCGTGTTAATTCTTCAGTGAATTTTTTACCTGGGGATAATAAAATAATCTATTCTAAGCTCAGCGAAGATAATCCTAAATGGACGAATATACACGACATATATATTTATGATATAAAAGAAGATGAGGAAACAAGACTAACATACGGAATGCGTGCGAACAATCCATCAGTTTCACACGATGGACGTTCTATTGTTTTTCTTTTTCAAAAAGATGGTACAACCAACATCGGCATAGTAGACATAGATGGAAATAATTTCAAAAAGCTTACCTTCTTTGAGAATGGTGAACAAGTCTATAATCCAAAGTTTTCCGGTGATGATAGGTTTATTGTTTTCGGTTATTCGTTTCGTCACGGACGGGATATTGTCAAAGTAAATGTTGACGGTTCGGGATTTAGTTCTTTACTATCGGGTAATGAGGATGAAAGAAATCCGGTAATTGCTCCCGGCGGGAAATTATACTTTTCTTCCGATGCAACGGGAATTTTCAATTTATTTTCGTATGATTTTACGACCAAAGAGAAGACACAGTTAACAAATGTAAAAGGTGGTGCTTTTATGCCTTCCATAAATGCTGATGGCGATATAATTTATGCCGGTTATACTGCTGACGGTTATAAGATATTTACAATTGATAAAGGAATGCAGGATAAGGTTGATCCTTTAAAAAAATATTTGTGGATAAATAATCCTCCTATCGGTAAAGATAAACCCAACGGTGACATCAACAATTTTGATATCACCGGTTTAAGGAATTTTAACGATAATATTATTCCGGAATACGAGAGTCAAAAATATTCCGGATTTTTCTCCAATATCTCTTTCTATCCGTTTATACGTTATGATAATTATAATATTTCCAATTCAGGACTCGATAAAATCAAACCGGGACTTTATGTAACATCAAGTGATTATTTGAATCGGTATAGTATTTTTGCCGGTGGTTCGTTGAATAGAAAACTTGAAAGGGATTTGTTTTTAACATTCGAATATCGTGATAAATTTCCAATACTATATAATTTAGGATTGAAGCCGCAGATGTCGGTAGAGTTGTATAGTGTAAGCAGGGTTACACAGGCAAATTTACAATTCGGAGTGGATTCGACGTATTCTCCTCCTCGTGTTGATTACAACGTTCCAATTGAAGTTTCTTATAATTTGTTCGAAGTGGATATTGCAGGTAAACATAAAATATTTGCCGAAGGGAATAATATTGAGTTGAGATTCGTGTTCAGCCAGTATACTGCTACACTTGGGAGTTTCATCATTCCGGAGAGTAATAATACATTTTATCCCAAAACCGATGACAAGTATTATATCGGAAGAAATTTGCAGTTGAAATATACACATGACGATATGAAACCGACTATCGATGCTGATATTAATCCGGTAGGCAGGCAGGTTGGTTTCACATATTCTTATGAGTTTAATAAGTATAATCCAAATAATGAGTATGAGATTGAAGGGGGAATATTAAAACCGGTTTATAAAAACTATAATTTTCACAAGCTCGAACTTAATTGGAAAGAGCATATTTCGATAGCGAAAGGTCATACTCTTAATATTCAGTTCAGAGCCGGATCTATTTTGGGTCCTGAAGTTCCGGAGTTTTTCGATTTCTACCTAGGTGGATTGATCGGAATGAAAAGTTATCCTTTCTATTCTGTAAGTGGGAACGAAATCGGCTGGATAAACTTAACATACCGTTTCCCTCTATTCAAAAATTTAGATACCAGGATTGGCCAGTTATATATTGACAAAATATTTCTATCGGTCTATTGTGATTTTGGGAATGCCTGGAATGGGGAATTCCCGGGAATAAAAAATTTCAAAAAGGGAGCTGGTATTGAGATTAGAATTAAAATGAATTCTTTCTACATATTCCCCACAAGTTTATTTTTCAATGCTGCCTATTCATTCGATGAATTCTCCCGAACAATTCTCGGTGAGAATGTGAAATATGGCAAAGAATGGCGGTTTTATGGCGGTATCTTATTTGATTTTGCATTTTAATTATCGAGAGTTGTCAATGAAAAGGACATTGTTCATTTTAATATTTGGAATTCTGGCAAATTTACAAGCGCAGCATTCTTCTCAATTTTCAGGCATACTCCATTTGGATTCAAAGATGGCATTGAATCGTATTCAGGAGATGGATGTGGATAAAAATATTGACGCAAATTATGTTAATAAAAAATCTCCTGTATTGGCAGGATTTCTTTCTTTAGCAGTCCCCGGAGCCGGAGAATTCTATTCTGAAAGTTATTTGAAATCGATACTTTTCATTGCCCTTGAAGCAGCCGCAATCACTACATCCGTTATCTATGAAAATAAAGGGAATGACCAGACAATTTCATTTCAAAATTTTGCAAACGCTCACTGGGATGTTGCACAGTATGCAAGATGGACAATGGCAAATCTCTCAACTTTGAATCCGGCTTTAAATCCAGAAAATTATAGTGGATTGTTTAGCGGACAAGGACAAGTTAATTGGCAAATATTGAATCAACTTGAAGAGGACGTTTCAAGAGGTGAAGCAGGGAGTTATTATTCTCATAGACTCCCTTCATATGGTGACCAGCAGTATTTTGAAATGATCGGGAAATATCCGCAATTCAACGTTGGATGGGACGATTTTGGTGATGAGAACACCCCCTTTCAATATGGTGATCCTCTTACCGCAAACTTTCATTATTATTCGAGCGAGAGAGGTAAAGCTAATGATTTTTACAACGTTGCCACTAAAGCGGTAATTGTTGTAATTGTTAATCATGTTATCAGTGCTATCGATGCAGCATGGACTGCGAGCCGATATAATAAACGATTAAGCATGAATCTCAGTATTGAAAAAACAAACCTTGGCTATTCCACAGAATATTATCCTTGCTTAAATTTACAATACCGCTTTTAATTAGTTGAGCAAACATTATGAAAATTCCGTTAGTATTAATAGTCGGCAGACCAAACGTGGGTAAGTCGACTTTATTCAATCGGTTGACGAAAAGTCAAAGTGCAATTGTTGATGATATAAGCGGTGTTACACGCGATAGAATTTACGGTGAAGTTGACTGGAATGGTAAGATTTTTCGTGTGATTGATACGGGCGGCTATGTCCCAGTTTCGTCTGACCGATTTGAAGCTGCAATTAGAGAACAAATAGAAATCGCGGTAAATGAAGCCGATGCAATTCTCTTTGTTGTTGACGGACGGACAGGCCCAACACCAATCGATTATGAGATAGCAAATATATTACGCGTTTCACAAAAACCCATCTACTTACTGGTAAATAAACTGGATAGTCAGGAACTTGAGATCAACAAGGTTGAGTTCTACAGTCTTGGTTTGGAAAAATTATATGATGTTGCCGCCATCAGTGGAAGAAATCTAGGTAATTTTCTTGATGATCTTTTAGCCCACCTCCGGTTTGAGAGCGTTGAAAGAGACGAAGATAATAGTTTAAGAATTTCTATTCTCGGTAGACCCAATGTAGGTAAATCTTCTTTGGCAAATGCATTGCTTGGATATGATAGAAGTATTGTAACTGAAATACCTGGTACAACACGGGATAGTATAGATTCCATCCTTAAATATTATGGTGAAGAAATTATTTTGGTGGATACCGCGGGTTTAAGAAAAAAAGCTAAAGTAAATGAGAACATAGAATTTTATTCCAATGTTAGGACTTACCGAGCGTTATGGGACAGCGATGTTGCGGTTGTTCTAATTGATGCTAAAACAGGTCTTGATAATCAAGATCAGAAAATCATCCAAGAAGTGGTGAGACGGCGGAAAGGTTTGATCATTGCAGTGAATAAATGGGATTTAATCGAAAAAGATACTAATACTGCAAAAAAGTTTGAAGATACAATAATAGAAAAACTCGGATTTGTTGATTATGCACCGATTATTTTTATATCGGCACTTACTAAACAAAGAATTTTCAAATTAATTGAATTAGCAAAGAGTGTTGATGCAGAGAGGAAGAAAAAAATTCCGACGAATGAGTTAAACAATATACTGCTTGGGGAGATACAAAATTCACCTCCGCCGGCAACTTCAACCGGTAAAGAAGTAAAAATTAAGTATATTACTCAAGTGGGCGATTATTATCCTATCTTTATGTTTTTTGCGAATGAACATAAACATATTCCGGACAACTATAAGAGATTTCTAGAAAAGTTGATTAGAAAGCATTTTGGTTTTGAGGGTGTGTCTATGACGCTTTCATTTAAAGAGAAATAATTGTAATTGTCTGCTCCCCTGTAGACTTTGTTTTACTCCCGTTAATAATTTGATTAGACAATATTGGTATTTGTTATTATTTTGAAATGTAATTCGGAATCAACTGAACAATAGATTATGATTTACGGACAAAGAAATATTATAGTAGTTGGGGGAAATGCGGCGGGTTGTGCAGCTGCTGCTAAGGCTAAACGCACTGCTCCCAATTGTCGTGTTTTATTGTTTGAAGCTGGTAGTTTCATTTCTACCGGAACATGTGAACTGCCTTACGTTTTAAGTGGTGAAATTAAAGACTACAACGATATTATTTTTTTCTCCCCCGAATCTTTTTTTAGGAGCAAAGGAGTTGAAGTCTTTGTTTATCATTACGTTGAACAAATTAGTAGAAGAGAAAAAACGATTTTTGTGAAAAACCTTATCGATGGGAAAAAATATAAGTATGATTATGATAGGCTTATTCTATGTACGGGTTCTATTGCTAAGAGGGTAAGCTCTCTTAATAGCAATTTCCAAAATCATTTTTATCTTAAAACTGTCTCTGATTACCTGAGAATTAAAAATTATCTCAACAATAATATCGTGAAAAAAGTCTTGATAATAGGTGCGGGCTATATCGGATTAGAAGCAGCTGAAGCTTTCAAGAAGTTGAATTTGGATGTGACTATATTGGAGAAAACCGAACTACCCATGCCAAATGAAGAGGAGGAAGTAAGAGAATTAATTCAGGAAGTCATCAAAAAAAACGGAGTCGAGTTTTATGGAAATGTAAGTGAGTTCCGATTTAATTATATAGACGGCAAAATCACTAATGCTGATATTGATGGAAGACTAATCGAATTTGACCTTTACCTTTCTGCAATTGGAGTTGAACCTAACAATGAATTGGCTTTAAGTGCTCGCCTGGATTTAGGAGAATATGGCGGGATGAAAGTAGATAATAGACTTCGAACTTCGGATATGAAAATTTATGCGGCTGGGGATAATATCGAAGTTATAAATAAAGTTACTGGACGACCGACTTACATACCAATTGCTACACATGCACATAATCATGGTCATATTGCCGGCGCTAATGCCGCAGGTGGTAATAATTTATATGAGCCTGTTGTAAAAAATATTGCCGTTAAGATTTTTGATAATGTTTTAGTTAGTGTGGGATTAACGTTGCGCGAGGCATTCGAATATGGATTTAAAGCTGAATCTGTCTTCGATGTTGCACAGAACCTTGTGCCAGTTATGCCTGGGAGTAATAATGTTTGTGGGAAAGTTATTTATGATTCGAATTCAAAAATGATATTAGGAGCCACATTTTTCGGATATAGTGAGGTAATTGGCTATGGGGATGTTATCGCAACATTTATTCATAATAAAATTAAAGTAAATGCACTTTCTGAAATAAATTACAGTTATACTCCACCCAGCTCTCCTTTGGTTAATCTTCTATCCATTTTGGGGAGAAAAATTAAAAAGGACATGAAATGAATAATCAACATATTATTGATAATCCATTAATAAAAAGAGAAATCACTATCCTCAGGGATAAAAATACGAATGAATATCAATTCCGCTTAGCGCTGAAGAGAATCACCTCTGTTCTTGCGATAGAAATCAGCCGTAATTTCGAGTTGGAAGAATTTGAAGTTCAAACTCCTTTGGAAAAAACAAAAGGATATAAATTCAAACATCCGATAGTAATTGTGCCGGTATTACGTGCCGGTTTAAGCATGGCAAGTTCTTTCCTCGAAGTTATAACTGAAGCTAAGGTTGGACACATCGGTTTACAGAGAGATGAAAAAACATTACAACCTATCGACTATTACTATAAAACGCCGAAAAATTTGGATATCTCTAAAGTAATTGTTTTGGATCCGATGCTTGCCACGGGAGGCAGCGCTTCTGCTGCCATAAAATATTTAAAGGAAAAAGGAGCTAATAACTGTACCTTAGCATGTATTATATCTGCTCCGGAAGGTATTAAACGAATGGAACAAGACCACCCTGATGTACCTATATATACTGCTGTTTTAGATCGTCAATTAAATGAAAAAGGTTTCATTTTGCCAGGTTTGGGAGATGCCGGAGACAGAACTTTCGGTACTTTTTGATTAATTTTGTTATCATCACGCCTAGACTTGTAGGTTGGAATTAAATTTCCTAAACATTTCTTATGTTTTGGTGTATAATTATGTTGATTTTTTGAGTTTATAAACATATTAATATGTAACATTAATTTGTCTGATGGCAGCTTCAATTACAAAACATCAACGAATGCTGGAAGAGCTTCTTCGTATTTGTAAGGAAAATTTACCAAGTGTTAACGAAGGATTGATTAAAAAGAGCTTCCAGTTCAGTCTTGAATCTCATAAAAATGAATTCAGAGCATCCGGTGAGCCATATTTCAACCATCCTTTTGAAGTTGCCATGATTGTCGCAAGTGAAATCCATCTAGACGATATTTCAGTTGTCAGTGCTCTATTGCACGATGTAGTGGAAGATACCGATATCAGTATAGAGTTTCTTGCAAAAGAGTTCGGCAAAGAAGTAGCAGAAATAGTAAACGGTGTTACAAAAATAAGCGGAGTGTTCTTAGGGCATGAAATTTCGCAAGCTGAAAATTACAGAAAACTTTTGCTCTCGATGGTTAAGGATGTCAGAGTAATATTGGTGAAATTTGCAGATAGATTGCATAACATGCGTACACTTGAATATGTCAATCCGAATAAGCAGCAGCGCATTGCCCGGGAGACATTAGAAATTTATGCTCCTTTTGCACACAGATTTGGTCTTGGTCGTGTTAAGTGGGAATTGGAAGACTTAGCTTTTAAGTATTTAGATAAAGATGCTTATGAAGAAATTGCAGGGAAAATCAAAAATAAACGGAAGGAAAGAGAAGTTTATATTAATAAATTCGCCAAAGCAATTCGAGAGAGATTGGATGAGCATGGTTTGAAATATGAGATTGGCGGAAGGCCGAAACATATATATAGTATTTACCGTAAGATGCGAAAACTCAGTACTACTTTTGAACAAATATTTGATCTGCATGCAATTCGCATCATCCTTGAAAGCAACGATCAAAATGAATGCTATTATGTATTAGGTATTATAAATCAACTCTATATCCCGATCCCTGATAGGTTCAAAGATTATATCTCAATACCCAAAAAGAATAATTACCAATCTATTCATAATACTGTGATTGATCCCGAAGGGAAACGTATAGAAATACAAATTAGAACCCGTAAGATGCACGAGATAGCCGAAAAGGGTGTAGCTGCTCATTGGAAATATAAAGAAGACTCTGCTTCCCGTGATAAAGAATTAGAAGATTGGGTAAATTGGGTAAGAGAAATATTTGAAAGTGCATCAAAGGACGAAGCGACGAGAGAAATAATCGCCAGCTTTAAACTGAATCTTTATCAAGATGAGATTTATATTTTCACTCCCAAGGGTGATTTAATAAGATTACCTTTAAACTCTACACCGGTGGATTTTGCTTACGAGATTCACAGTCGTGTTGGTTATCATTGTATCGGAGCAAAAGTTAATGGAAAGATAGTTCCTCTAGATACAATTTTGCACAACGGAGATCAAGTGGAAATTATCACATCAAAAAACCAACATCCGAACAATAGCTGGTTGAAATTTGTTCAGACCCATAAAGCAAAATCGAATATTCGAAAATACATTAATAAAGAAGAAGAGAAACTTATAAAAGAAGGCAAGGAATATTGGGAGAAGAAATTAAAGAAATATAAGCTTGCATTCACATCTGATGATATTACTAAACTATTTAAAAAGCTGAAGTTTGATAGCCAAAGACAGTTTTTTAAAAGTATAGCTCAAGAAATGATAGATGTTGATAAAATATTAAATCCACCGACCGAGAAAGAAGTTAAAGAGCATACAGAAATAGAATTCGATAAATTTGCAGTTTTTGCTAGAAGTGCTTCAGAAGGTATTCTTGTAGATGGTGAATATAAAGGATTAGTTCATAGTTATGCTAAGTGTTGCCATCCTATCCCAGGTGATCCTATCATCGGATATATTACTATCGGTGAAGGAATAAAAGTACACCGCAAAGATTGTAATAATTTAATTAATATTGCTAAGAATGGAGATGATAGGCTAATACCGATTCAGTGGTCAAAAACCAAGGAATCACTATTTTTGGCTGGATTGAACATTAGGGGAGACGATACACCCGGTGTTCTAAAAGATATATCTAATAGTATAACGACCTATAAAGAAACAAATATTAAATCTGTAAATATTTCGACTAATGATTCCATGTTTGAGGGAACAATTACTTTACAGGTTTCCGACTTGGAGCATCTCAATAGAATCATTGAAAGGCTTAAAAAGGTAAAGGGAATTTTTTCTGTAGAGAGATTTGATGCTACTGTTTAATTTTTAAATATGTTTGTTAATTATGAGCGAATCCGGAAAAGAAGAAAGAATATTGGCAATCGACTATGGTGAAAAAAGGATAGGATTTGCTATTACTGATCCCCTGAAAATATTTGCCTATCCCTTGAAAACATTGTCTAACGATAAGAATTTTTGGGGCAATTTGGAATTGATTTTCAAGGAATTCAGTATTGTGAAAATCATTATTGGATATCCGTTGAAGGAAAATGGAGAAGAATCGGTTAGTTCAAAGATGGTGCTTAAATTCAAACATGAATTGAGTAAAAGATATGATTTAGAAATTATCTTGGTGGATGAAAGGTATTCGTCGGAAATTGCAAAACAGAATATTCTTGAAAGCGTAAGTTCAAAGAAGAAAAGAAGGGATAAAAGTTTAGTTGATAAAAATGCTGCTGCGGTTATATTACAGGATTTTTTAAATTCTGCATAATGGAAATAATTATAGGTTATAAAGAGTTTTAGGTTAAATTTTGGAGCATACACTTTTAAATTGACATTTTTAGCTATAAAAACTATTTTCCAAGAGAATTTAATCCAAAATTGGGAGCATTTATATGACACTTGACGCACTCGGAATGATAGAGACTAAAGGTTTAGTCGGTTCTATCGAAGCTGCCGATGCAATGGTAAAAGCAGCAAAAGTTGAATTGCTCGGAAAAGAAGTCATTGGTGGTGGGTATGTTACAGTTATGGTAAGGGGTGATGTTGGTGCAGTGAAAGCTGCAACAGATGCAGGCGCTGCTGCTGCACAAAGAGTCGGCGAATTAGTATCAGTGCACGTAATTCCTCGTCCTCATTCTGATGTGGAATTAATACTTCCAAAACGTTCAAAATAATTTTTTAAATATGCAATTAGCTCTCGGTTTAATTGAAACCAAAGGTTTGGTTGGTGCCATAGAAGCTGCCGACGCAATGGTGAAGACAGCTAATGTCAGATTGGTGAGTAAAGAAAAGGTCACCGGCGGATTGATGGTTGTAAAAGTAATAGGTGAGACAGCCGCCGTAAAAGCTTCTGTTGATGCTGGTGCTGCTGCTGCCCAAAGAGTCGGTGAGCTTGTTTCCGCTCATGTCATACCGCGTCCTGATGATCAAATTGAAAATTTAATTTTTGATTCCAGTCTGCAAATTGTCAAAAGAGGACCTACGGTTATAAAAACAAGCAAAAGAAAAGAAGATGTAACTTTATTTGATGAAGAAGAGAAAATAGAAAAGGCTGATTATGGGGAATTGGAAATACCATCCGAGGAAGAATTGGAGAAATTAAATGTACACGAATTGAGAAGATTAGCCAGGGGTTATGAAAACTTCCCTATCAAAGGTAGGGAAATTTCTAGAGCAAATAGACAAGAACTTTTGGATCATTTTAATTTAATTCGATAATTTTTCATGTAAATTTAATTGGTATAGAGACTCCACTTAATGTGGAGTTTTTTTATATTTACAGCTATGAAGAGGACAATTATATCAATAATATTTATAAGTATTTTTTCTATCACTATATGGACATTTATTTCTCTTTCAGGGGAATATTTCGCAACAATAAAATTCCCAATAAAAGTTACCAATATCCCATCGAATTATGCGATATCGAATTGTTCGACTAAGGAAGTCACGCTTAGTTTAAAAGCCCAAGGGTGGCAACTCGCCCAGCTTTCGTTTGGGATAAATCCAGATTTTATGGTCCCTAATACGAGAAAATTTGGAAGGCATAATGTTATGTTACGTAATGTTTTAGATGTAAATGATTGGTTGTCCTCATCAATTCAGGTGATTGAAATATTACCAAACCGAATTGAATTTGACATTGAGAATAGAGTTGCAAAAAAAGTGAGAGTGGTGCCGAGCATGAATTTGAGTTTTAAACCTGGTTATGGCTTAGTATCGGAAGCAATTATCTCAACTGATTCGGTCGAGGTTTCGGGACCAGTAAGTGTTATAGATAAAATTGAAAATGTTAAAACAAAGTTCAAGAAATTTGAAAACCTTGACAGGAAATTTTCGACTAATTTAGAAATTGAAGAAGTAGATAATGTTGAATTTAGTACTACAGAAACAGTCATTCAGTTTGACATCCAGAAAATTGTAGATAAAACATTTGCAGAAATTTCAGTCGAAACTAAGAACGTACCAAGAACAAGAGAATTACAACTCTTCCCCGATAAGATTAGTGTTGTATTAAGGGGTGGAATAAATATTCTCGGTAAACTCCAACAAGATAAAATCAAGGCTTATGTATTTTATCGAGATGCTTTATTGGATACAGCGGGTAGTATTGTGCCGAGAGTAGAAGTCCCAAATAAAACATTATTAATTGATACAAAACCCCAACGACTAGAATATATAATAAAGCAATTTTAATATGTTTATAACTTTTGAAGGATTAGATTTTAGTGGTAAGTCTACACAGGTTAGACTTCTACAGCAATATCTGGAAACTATCCATAAAAAAGTGAAAGTAATTAGAGAACCTGGGGGAACGGCCATCTCCGAGAAAGTCAGGAATATTTTGCTTGATACAAAAAATTCCGAAATGTACCTTGAAACCGAATTGCTTCTCTTTTCGGCAAGCAGATCACAATTAGTTAGAGAAATAATACTTCCTCATCTGAAAAAAGGATATTATGTTATTTCGGATCGTTTCCATGATTCGTCGATTGCATACCAAGGATTTGGCAGAAACATTCCTTTGAAATTTGTGATTCAGCTCCAGATGTTTGTAATAGAGAAAGCTATACCGGACATTACTTTTTTTGTCGATATACCTGTTGAAGAAGTCTTGCAGCGTATGAAGAAAATCAAAGACAGAGAACTGGATAGAATAGAAGTTTCAAAAGGAGCGTTCTATGAAAAAGTTAGAGATGGATATCTTTATCTTGTTGAAAGAGAAAAACGATATCGGAGAATAGACGGAATGCTATCTATTGAAGAAATTCATTTAGGAATAATAAAGGAAATTGAAAAACTTGAAAAATAATCGGATAGAAATGATGAGAAGAAATATCTTATTACCAGTGTTATTACTCAGTATAGTTTTTGTAACGGGATTCGTTTCAGGTGATGCAGATATATATTTTAAAATCTCAAAAAGCATAGATATTTTCGGCAGGATTTATAAGGAAGTCGCCATAAATTACGTGGACAAAATCAATCCCGAAGAGTTAATGCTATCGGGGATTAGAGGAATGTTGCAGGCGCTGGATCCATATACGGTTTATATTGATGAAAAACAGCAAAGTGATATCGATCTTATCACAACCGGTAAATATGGTGGCATTGGAGCAACTGTAGGTTTAAGGAATGATAATATAATTGTGGTTGACTTGATTGAAGGTTACTCAGCACAAAGACAGGGAGTGCGAATAGGAGACGAAATCGTAAAAGTTAATGGGGTATTAGTTTCGAAGGAAAATTATGATGAACTCGGTTCTTTGTTAAAAGGTGAACCGGGAACAGTTGTATCAATAGTGATCAAAAGAGACGGAAGAGATGAGAACTTAATTTATAATTTGGTTAGGGAAGAAATTGAAGTAAATAATTTATCTTATTACGGTTTTGTGCCGAAGGATAGTAAAAATGCTTACCTGAAATTAAGCGGTTTTACTAGAACCGCGGGTGAGGAAGTTAAAAAAGCATTGTTCGAATTGAAAAATCAAAAAGAGATTGAATCGATAATTTTGGACTTAAGAGGCAATCCAGGTGGGTTGTTGGATGCAGCAATAGATGTAAGTGAGAAGTTTCTAAAAAAAGGGCAACTGGTCGTTGCGGTAATGGGACGCGACAGCAGCAGTCAGAAACAATATTATTCAGGTGAAGAACCTATTGCAAATACATCACGATTGGTTGTTCTGGTCGATATCGGTTCAGCCTCTGCTTCTGAAATAGTGGCTGGTGCTTTACAAGATCATGATAGAGCAGTGATAGTAGGTACTCATTCATTCGGTAAAGGATTGGTTCAAACTGTGATTCCCCTTTCATATAATACTTCATTAAAAATGACTACAGCAAGATATTTTACTCCGAGTGGAAGATGTATTCAGAAGATTAATTATTCTGAAAAGAATAAGGTTTTTGATGAAATTAATTCATTTGAAAACAAAGCCTATAAGACTGATTTAAATCGAATTGTCTTTGCAGCAGGAGGAATTAAACCTGATACAATTATTTCAGCTGCTTCCGAATCACATTTTGTCGAGCAATTATTGGCTCAAGGTATGTTTTTCATGTACACAACGCATATCTGCAATGATTCAACTCTTATCCCTGATAATATTCAAGTAGATTTAATGTATAATAGATTTTTGAATTACCTTGAATCACAGAAATTTGAATTTTCTTTCAAAGAAGAAAAATTACTTCAACAATTGAATACTCTAACCGCGAAAAACGGATACAGTACAAAATTTAAAAATGAATTGACGGATTTGACTAAAGAGTTCAATCTGATTAAATCTCGGGAATTGGATAAGTATAAAGATGAGATATTAACCGAAATCAAATTAGAGATAAAAGCCCGCAGGGAAGGTCGCGTGGGTCGTATTATAGAATCATTAAAATTCGATAAGCAATATCAATCTGCTTACGAAATAGTTAAAGATAAAAATATTTATAATCGGTTCCTTAATATTAGTGAATGAGTTAATCGGAATCCTTATTTCTTTGGGGATTGGTTTTGTTGCTGGAATTGCAACAGGAATGTTCGGAATTGGCGGTGGAATCATTTATGTACCGACTTTATTTTTCACACTGTCATTATTTTTAGCTGAAAACACATACTTGCCCTACATTGTGATAGCTACTTCATTATTCGCCGGGAGTTTTGGAGCTACCGGAGCCTTTGTAAATCATTATAAAGCGGAGAATGTGAATATTAGGATGTCGTTTCTTTTAGCTGCAGGCAGCATTATATCTGCAGTAACCATTCCCCAAATAGTTGTTCAACTTAATCCAAAGATTTTTAAAATTATCTTGTGTTCAATTTTGATTTTGGTTGCAATACGAATGTTTCTGGAGAATGAAAGTCTTCAAAAAAAGTTGACAATTAACAAGTACTTCTTAATTCCTTTAGGGATACTTGTTGGTTTGGTTTCGACTGTTACGGGATTAGGTGGTGGTGTTTTATTTGTCCCGATTTTAATTTATTTGTATTCTTTTGAAATAAAAGCAGCGGTCGGGACATCCACGTTGGTCGTTGCCCTTACAATGATTTTTTCGGCAGCCACATATGGATTAATGGAAATAGATAATAATCATTCTCTGTTTCAGATTGGTTATATTAATTTGATTGCCGGACTTCCGTTAGGTATAGGAGCTTTGCTTGGTTCGAAGTATGGAGTTAAACTGGTCTTCCGATTTAAATCCCTCATTATTAAAAGACTATTTGCGGCACTGTTAGTGGTATTGTTGATTAAAATCTTGTTTTCATTTTAAAGAATAGGCAGTTAATTCCTTTGATAAATTTATTTCCATCCTTCACTATTGAGCATAAGTAAGTTGAACGACATGAAATATTTATAATAAAAATTTATTTTTGCATTTATATTGTATGGCCTATAAGAAATGGAGGTAAGCATGTCTACTAATCAAACCGATAAAAAGCAGTATGAATTCAAAGCCGAAGTTAAACAGTTATTGAATATTCTGGTTCATTCCCTGTATACCAACCGTGAAATATTTCTGCGTGAATTGATCTCGAATTCTTCGGATGCGTTGGATAAGCTGAGGTTCGAGTCAAATAAAAGTACGGAATTACGGGACAAAGACCTTCCGTTGGAAATAAATATTACTTGCGATAAGGATAAAAAATTAATTACCGTCGCAGATACCGGGATTGGAATGACGAAGGATGAGCTGATTACCAACATTGGTACGATAGCAAAATCCGGTACTGCAGAATTTTTGAAAAAGTTGGGAGGAAATAAGGAAGAAGCAAATAATATAATCGGGAAATTCGGAGTAGGATTTTATTCGGTATTTATGGTTGCAAAAGAGGTTGTTATCCGCACTAAATCGTATCAAAAGAATTCTTCCGTAGTTGAGTGGGCTTCAGATGGATTGGGTAGTTATATCATTAAAGAAATTGATGATAAATTTAAGAGAGGAACACAAGTTGAAATACATTTGAATGATGATTCCGTTGAGTTCACCGATAAAGATAGATTGGAAAGTATAATTAAAAAGCATTCTAATTTTATCTCTTTCAATATCAAAATTGACGATAAAAAAATAAACACTGTTTCCGCTCTTTGGAGGGAACCTAAATCTTCTGTAACCAAGGACAAATATAACGAGTTCTATAAATTTCTCACTTACGATAATGAAGAACCGATAGATATAATTCACACTTCTGTGGATGCACCGATCCAGTTTAACTCTTTGCTTTTTATTCCTAAAAAACAGTCCGATCCGTTCGGATTCAACCGTGAAAATTACGGTTTGGATTTATATGTAAGACGAGTCTTGATTCAACATAAAAATAAAGATCTTCTCCCGGAGTATTTGAGTTTCGTAAAAGGTGTTGTTGATAGTGAGGATTTACCGTTAAACATATCTCGCGAAACACTGCAGGAAAACATCATCTTCACGAAAATATCACACAGTGTAACTTCGCAAGTGCTTTCCTCACTAACAAAGATGGCTAAAGACAATCCGATGGAATTTACGGAATTCTGGAAAGAACATAGCAAAATATTCAAGATAGGTTATTCCGATTTTACTAATCGTGATAAGTTCTCTGATCTACTAAGGTTCAATTCGTCAATACATAAAGATGACAAAGAGCTTTGTTCCTTGGTAGAATATGTAAGTCGTGCTAAGGAAGATCAGAAAGAAATTTATTACGTATTCGGATCAACAAGAGAGTCAATTAATTTAGATCCGCATTTGGAAATCTTTCGAAATAAAGAATTGGAAGTGCTTTACCTGTATGATCCAATAGATGAATTTGTGATGGACACAATTAGAAAGTATAAGGATTACGAGATTAACTCCGTCGATCAAGTTGATATTTCTAAAGTAGAAAAATTTACCGATGCGCAAGAAGACAAAGCTAAAAGCGAACCGTTGACTTCGGATGATGAGAAACATTTCAGTAGTTTGATGGCTCGTATGAGAGATATTTTGGGAGATAGAGTTGCTGAAGTAAAAGAATCAAAGCGGTTGAAAGATAGCCCTGCTTGTCTGGTAAATCCGGATAACACTATGTCCTCAACAATGCAGAAATTAATGCAGATTGTATCGAAGGATACATCGATCCCGAAGAAAATTATGGAAGTCAATAAGAATCATAAATTGATAAGAAATTTATTAAAGGTATTTAAGAACGATTCAAAAGACCCCTATCTAACTAATGTTGTTGAACAGTTGTTCGAGACCTCTTTATTGCTGGAAGGGTATTTAACCGATCCTCATAGATTGGTAAATCGCACTAATTCAATTCTTGAAGATTCGAGTGATTGGTATACTTCATTAAAGAAATTGTAATGTTGACTCTGACTTAAATATTTGTAAATTATCAAATGCGGATGCAATTATTTTAAAGATTTTATCCAACAATAAGACTTGTATTCAATAATAAAAGTGAATGGAATGGGTATTTTATTACAAGTAACAACAGAAGCCGATTTTACATTACCGGCGCTTTGGCAGAGAATTGTAATTGCATTACTGATCGGTCTTTTAATCGGAGTTGAAAGGGAGCGTAAAAGAAAAACGAGTGAGGGTTCTTTCGCTGGTATTAGAACATTCCCATTAATTTCTATATTGGGTTTTCTTGCGGCTTTGATTTCTTCTTTCACAACAATTGAAGCATATCTTATTATTTTTATGTCCTTCGGAATTCTTGTTGCCATCTCGTATTATTTTTCGGCAAAGAAGGGGGGAATAGGAGGAACGAATGAAATAACTCTGTTATTGGTATTTGTTCTTGGTTCGCTGGTTTACTGGGGTCATATACTTTTATCCGCTGCCTTGGCAGTGATTCTTCTAATGTTTTTAACGTTGAAGGCAGAATTTCACACATTTGCTGGGGCGATTGAACAGGAAGATATTTTTGCAACGTTAAAGTTTGCAATCATAACAATAATTATCTTACCTCTTTTACCTAATGAAGCTTTCGATCCTTTTAACGTTCTCAATCCCCGGAAAATATGGTACATGGTTGTTTTAATAGCAGGCATTAGTTTTGTTGGTTATGTTTTGTTCAAGCTTATAGGAGCGAAAAGAGGTATTCAGGTCTTGTCAATTCTAGGTGGTTTAGCATCAAGTACCGCATTAACTTTATCATTTACACATCAAAGTAAGGATATAAAGAAATATTCCAGAAATTTTGCCGCAGGTATTGTACTTGCTTCCACAATTTTATTCCCGCGCATTTTAATAATTGTATTTATTGTTAATCGATCCCTTGCAGAAGCATTGCTATTCCCGGTACTTTTATTTACAACGGTTGGAATTTTTATGAGCTTATTAATATGGCGCAAATCTAAATCATCCGAGATGGAAGAAGTGCAGTTAACAAATCCGTTTAAATTAATGATTGCATTGAAATTCGGATTACTATTTGCCGTTATATTATTTGTCTCAAGTGCAGCTCAACATTATCTTGGTAATAAAGGTGTTTACTATACAAGTATGTTTGCTGGATTTGCCGACTTAGATGCTATTGCTCTAACCATAGTGGACCTGTTGAAAAAAAATCTGACGATAAATGTAGCCACTATTTCAATTGTTATTGCATTTACCGCAAATACAATCGTTAAAGCCGGGATAGCATATTTTTGGGGTTCAAAAGAATTGAAGAAATATACGACGATTGGATTTTCCGTGATAGTGGCGGTTTTGCTAATATATCTGGTAGTCAGCTTTTTATAGGTTTTCTTTTAGGTATACCTGAGTTCAAATAAACTTCTTCTTTCGACTCGTAATTTTTTAGATAGTGAATTTTCACATTGTTGCGGTTTTTAATCAACCAGCTTAGTATGATTTTTATATGTTCTAGATCTTTTTCTCTGCATCCTTTGTATAGATGAATTGTACCGGAGAAATAATCCTCAAGTGCTTCTTCGAAATAATTTTTTTCACCGGTAATATTATTTTTAATAAACACATTCCCCTTTAAAAGCAACAAAAAATCTTTTGTTTCGAATTGATTAACCTCAATCAGTACGTTTGATTTATTTATCGGTTCAGCAAGAATAGAAAGCCTATTTATAGAATTAAGGATTGAATTGATTGTGTCTCTAATTTCGGCAGCTTCCTCATACTTTTTCTTTTCGGATAGCAATTTCATTCTATTCAAAAGTCTATCTAAAGCAAACTGGTTTTGCCCGGAGAGAAAATCATAAGCTTTTATCAACTCTTCCCGATAATTTGCCTGCTGTGTTTTATCAATGCATGGAGCATAACAGCGTTGAATATCGGCAAGATAGCACTTCCTCTGTTTCTTAAATTCTTTCGGCGAGCATTCTCTCAATTGGAATGTTTTATCAATTATGTCGATTAATGTATTTGCAGTTTCTCGTGAATTGTAAGGACCGAAGTAATCATTGCCGTCGAAATCGAATTTTGATGATAATGATAAAGTTGGGTATTCTTCCGTGAGCCCAATTTGAATGAAATATTGCGTAGGATATTTTTTCAACAAAGTGTTAAAATGAGGTCTGTGAATTTTAATTAACTCCGCTTCCAATAATAATGCGGTTAATTCTGAATATGTTATGGAATAACCTAATCTTGATGCCTTTCTAACAATCCGTTTACTCTTTTTCGGTGCTGTATTTGAAAAATAATTTTTAATCCTTTGTTTTAATGATTTAGATTTACCGATATAAATAATTTTATCAGATGAATCTTTGAAAAAATATACTCCGGGACTTTCAGGAATATTTAAAAGATCCTCTGATAATTTTTTTTTAATTATCCTGAATTGCGGTTTCGTTTGAGGGATTGACTGTGAGGTTAGGAGATCCGAAACTGTTTCGATATCATGTTCTTCTTTCAATGCCTTCAACATTTTCAAAAGCAGCTTAGCTGTAACTGTAGCGTCTCCAAGTCCTCTATGTACATTTCGATGACGGATTTTAAAGTGTTTCGTTAAACTGGATAAAGATTTACTCCTTAAATCCGGATATAATTTTCTTGCTAGATTTAGGGTGCAAACCGCGGGATTTTCAATCACGTCGTAACCGGCAGCGCGAAATTCGCTTTTAAGAAACGAATGGTCAAACCGAATATTGTGAGCAACAAGAATTGATTCTCCGAAAAAATCAATAATCTCATCTATAATTTCGTCGAAAAAAGGTGCGTTTTCGATGTCCGCATTAGTAATTCCCGTTAGGTCTGTGATAAATTTCGGTATCTGCATTCCTGGGTGGATAAATCTTTGATATGTATCTACGATCTTGAGATTTTTTATTTTAACGATCCCGATTTCAATAACTCGGCTAAATCTAGGAGAGGTTCCTGTAGTTTCGAAATCGAATACACAATATTCGGCTTCTTCAATTGGTATATCTTTAACTGCAATATTTCTCATCGTCCAAAATTATCAAACTGTTAGACAAATTTAGCTAAATTATTTTTGTATCATGAGTTTTAATATACTGAGCTAACTCAATTACATTGCTGATGCTGCTTAATGAACTAGGTTTATTATTCAGTTAAATTTCAATATATTGGATTCTCAAATAAGGAAAACGATGAGCATTAATATTCTTTTTATCGGTGATATTATAGGAAAACCGGGTCTTGATATGGTACAGACCTGGTTGCCGAGTTTAGAGAGTAAGTATAAAGCTGATATAATTATTGCGAATGGTGAAAATGTTTCGGATGGTAAAGGGTGTACTGAGAAAGAAGGGAAAATTTTATTTGATATGCATGTAAAGGTCATAACCGGCGGAAACCACACATGGGATAAATACCAATCGCAGGAATACCTAAAGACTGAGCCCCGTTCACTCCGTCCCTTGAATTATCCGAAAGGTACTTACGGCAACGGTTTCTATATTGCCGATACGAAGAAGGGAAAAGTTGGTGTTGTGAATCTTCAGGGCAGGGCTTTTATGGCACCCATTGATTGTCCTTTCCGTTCAGCTGATTGGGTAATTAGTAAAATTAAGCAAGAGACGAAAGTAATTGTAATTGATTTTCATGCCGAAGCAACCGCCGAAAAAATTGCAATGGCTAACTATCTTGATGGGAAAATCAGTGCATTGATAGGTACTCATACTCACGTTCAAACTTCCGATGAAAGAATACTCAGCAACGGCACAGCTTATATGACTGACTGTGGAATGACCGGTCCTTATGATTCGGTAATTGGGATGAAGGCAGAAGCCGGGATAAATAGATTTCTATATCAGACTCCACAAAAGTATCTAACAGCAACTAATCAGGTTCACCTTTGTGGATTATATGCAAAAGTAAACACTGAAACCGGTTTAGCGGAAGAAGTAGAAAGAATCCTGTTGCCGGAATTTGATCGCGCACGAGGTTGATTTTATGGCGGACTTCTCTTTCCCTCGCATCGATAAGGATAAATTTCTTCGCAAATATTTATTGAAATACTGCCGACTGCGGCTGGGTGAAACCTGGAACGATCCCACTAAAAAACATAAAGTCGGCTGTCTTGATATCTCCGATAAAGAATCTATTACACAAATGATGTCCGGTAAGAAAGCTGCTCTAGCTGTTCACGATCCTCCTTATAACCTAATTGCGTTTAATAAATTATCCGTTGAAGAATTTGTTAGGTGGTCGAAAGAATGGATTGAATTAACTTACTCATGTTTGAAAATAAATTCATCTCTCTATTTGTGGTTAGGTGCAGATCATAAAAACCATTTTGAACCATTTGCCGAATTTATTCTAATGATGAAAGATTCGGGTTTTGAATCGAAAAATTTTATCACCCTCCGGAACCAGCGCGGATATGGAACCCAGAAAAATTGGATGTCCATTAGACAAGAGCTTCTGTATTATGTAAAGAGAAATCCTGTATTTAATATTGAAGCCGTGTATACCGAGATACCTAAGATTTTACGAGGATATTACAAAGTTGTAAATGGTACGGTTACCGAGAATCTTGAAAGAAGTAAGTCGCATTGCATTCGGAGCGGAAATGTATGGGTGGATATCCAACAAGTATTTTATTTAATGGATGAAAATGTTAACGGTTGTTATGCACAGAAACCTCTAAAAGCAATTGATAGAATTATTAGAGCTTCGAGCAAACCGAATGATATTGTCATTGATTTTTTTGCTCATGCTGGAACTACTTTGCTAGCTTCCGAGTTGCTTAAAAGAAAGTGTTACACTATTGATATAGACCCCGTTTATTGTGAAATTACTATCAGAAGATTGGAAAGATACAGAACAACCGGCAAGCTCGGTTGGCAGAATTCTAATCCCTTCGAAAAAGAAATAGCAGGGGATAAAAAGCTGAAAAATTATTTGTCTAAGAAAGTTAAATAGCTGGCATTATTCGTTTAATATATTTTGAATAAAAGGATTGAGCAATGGTTTTAATTGATGGGAAAAAAGTTGCGGCAGAAATTAAAAATGAATTAAAAGAAAAAATTTTCAACATGAAAGAAAAAAAGGGGAAAATCCCCGGATTAGTGACGATATTGGTCGGAGACGATTCTTCGTCAAAAATCTATATCAACTCAAAGAGTAAAACATGTAATGAACTCGGTATTCTTTCAAAGGTAGAACATCTGGCGGCCAACGTTTCGGAGAAGGAGTTGATTGACTTAGTAGATAGTTACAATAATAATCCCGATTATCACGGTATCCTAGTACAACTCCCACTGCCAAAGCATATAAATGAAGATAAAGTAATCGAATCCATTTTAACTGAGAAAGATGTTGATGGTTTTAGTCCGGTCAGTGTTGGTAATCTTGTTATCGGGAAGGATACTTTTTATCCATGCACTCCTTATGGGATTATGGTGTTGTTACAGAAATACAACATTCAAACAAAAGGGAAACACGTTGTGATTGTAGGCAGAAGCAATATAGTAGGTAAACCTATCGCCAATATGATGTTGCAAAAAAAGGAGGGAGCTAATTCTATCGTGACAATCTGTCATTCTGCCGCGGATGATTTATCCAGGTATACAAAAGATGCAGATATTTTAATTGCAGCTATCGGGAGACCGAATTATATTAAAGAAGATATGGTTAAGAAAGGTGTTGTTGTAATCGATGTTGGTATAAATAGAGTCGAAGATTCTACAAGTTCTAAAGGTTACAAAGTAATTGGAGATGTTGATTTCGAAAAAGTAGCACCAAAATCGTCTTATATTACACCGGTACCGGGTGGGGTTGGA
>CAZKNM010000039.1:0-24458 GCA_964554135.1 uncultured Melioribacteraceae bacterium | reverse complement strand
ATGCTTCAACACCAGGGTAACGGAGTTTCTTCCGGGCTTTTTCTTTTGAAAAGATTTTATAAAAGATAAATCCTTCCGTGCACAAATGCTCCTTAGAATCATAAAGTCTTACATATATTTTAGCCGTTTTATTTTCGACCTCTTTCACAATGGCTTTAACAACCAACTTTTCTCCATCCAATATAAGCGGACGTTTGAAAGACGTTTCGATTTTCGTTGTAACACCGGCTGTTTCGAGCTTTACAAAAACCGTCCATGCCGCAATCTCATCCATCAAGGTTGCTTGGATTCCGCCGTGGAGAATCGTTCCCCATCCTTGAAAAATTTCATTCGGTTTCCAGAAGGAAATTACTTCATCACCATCTTCATAAAATTCCATTTGCAGTCCGTTTTCATTATTCGGCGAGCAGGCAAAACATTTATAATTTTCGTTATTAACAAACGGATTCCTTATTTTTCTCATGTTCTTTCCTTTGGTATAGATTGGAAGTACAAAATTTTTTATTATCTTCGGTTCAAATGTAAAAAAAAATTTTCATTTGGGGTGCATAAATGAAAAAGATTGTAAATTCCCTGCTAATCGTCTTAACAACCTTACTTATCATTTCTTGCAACAATGATACTGTTATCGACAATAATGTAAACAATAATCCAAATTTAACCGTAAGCGAACAAAAGCTGGTTCAATCGGGTAATGCCTTCGGATTGAAAATATTCAGAGAAATTAATAATACCGAAGGGAACAAAAATATTTTCATCTCTCCCCTCAGCATTTCTATGGCGTTGGGTATGACATATAACGGCGCTAACGGAACTACACTCGACGGAATGCACACTACATTGGAATACGGAGACCTCACACTCGACGAAATAAACCAGGCATACAAAAATGTTATCGACCTCTTATATTCGCTCGATCCTGAAGTCGTTATGCAGCTGGCAAACTCCTTATGGGCAAGTCAATATCTAACCTTCATTCCCGAGTTCATACAAAGAAATCAAGATTATTTTTATGCCAAGGTTGAAAATGTGGATTTCGGTGATCCGGCTACGACAGATATTATAAATAATTGGGTAAACAACGCTACCAACGAAAAAATACAAAGAATATTCGATGAACCGCTGGATCCTCAGACAGCCATGGTGTTGATTAACGCTATTTATTTCAAAGGTACCTGGACACATAGATTCGATGCCTCCTTAACTCATCAAGATATTTTCCGTATTGCCGACGGAAGCCAGGTAAGTTGCATAATGATGACGACCACCGATTCTCTCGACTATTATGAAAACGATTTGTTCCAGGCTGTGGATTTACCTTACGGAAATGAAGATTATAACATGACGATTTTCCTTCCCAAAACAGGCAAAACTGTTGATGACGTTATTAATAACATAAGCGACCAAAACTTGCAATTGTGGATAGACAGTTTTGAAAAAACAGAAGTCGATTTAAGCATGCCCAAGTTTAAACTGGAATATGAAATTACACTCAACGATGTTCTTTCGAGCTTGGGGATGAGTATTGCATTCACTACCGCCGCGGATTTTACAAATATGTATACGCCGGGGGATCTGTTCATCAGTCTTGTTAAACACAAATCATTTGTAGAAGTGAACGAAGAAGGAACAGAAGCCGCTGCAGTTACAGCTGTAGTGATAGAATTAACAGCAATACTGAATCAGATCATGCGGGTTGATCATTCCTTCTTCTTCGTGATACGCGAAAATGTAACACAATCGATTTTGTTTATGGGAAAAATTGTTCAACCGACATGGAGCGAGTGATTTAAATGTACTCAAAATTCGATTCGGAAATTACCATTCGTCCCGATGACATTGATATGAACAACCACGTTCATTATTCAAAATACCTGGATTACATTCTTGCCGCTAGGTATGAACAGATGAAAAGCAACTACAAAGTATCCATGGAAAAATTTGTTGAGCTTGGATATTCCTGGGTAGCGACGAATGTAAATATCAATTATAAACGTGCATTATTATTAGGCGACAAAATAATTGTTAGGACACAGGTGAATTCCTACAACGGTGCGCAGGTAACGGTAAATTTTTGGATAATTAAAAAGGAAACTGAGAAAGTAGCGGCAGAAGGGCAAGTTTTATACACAATGATCTCTGCTAAGACCGGAAGACCGGTAAGGATACCGGAGGAGATTATTCAGAAATATTCAATCTGATCGTTCATAATATTTGAATTAGCGTTCATGAAATATTTGTACAGATCGAATCCGGTGTATCACGGTAATAGATATAGGTTGGAAAATCTACTTTGTGAATAATAAACTTCTTTTCGGCTCTTTCATAAAAATCGGAATCATCACTGTAAATTAAATCTTTGAAACCACCCAATTCAAAAAAGACATCTCGTTTACCGAAAAATGTTCCGCCGATAACACACTCGGAGAGATGAATCTCTTTCGATAAGTCATTTTTATCCTTAACAAACGGATGACCGATTATTTCCCCCCCGCCGTGAAGCATATCCGCATCCGGATTTGTCTCCATGTACTCAAGTCTCAGCGCTAAATGTTCGGATTTATATTCATCATCACTCCCCAAAAATGTTATATATTTTCCGCACGAAGCTTGAATACCGGAATTAACTGCCAACGGTGTTCTACGGTTGGAATGCTTCATGTATCTGATATTCTCATATTTCCCGATGTACTCATCCACAACCTGAAATGTATCATCGCTGCTGCCGTCATCGACAATGACCAGCTCCCATTTTTTAAAAGTTTGAGATAGCACAGAATTTATACTTCTATTCAGGTATGATCCCCTGTTAAAAGCAGGTATTACAATCGAAACAACCGGCATGTGTGTTTTGTATAATTTCATAAAAATTTGTACTAAAAATGCATTATAAATTTTATATATTAGAACCTCATATTACCATAAAAATTATATCGGTTAAGCAGATATGAGTCAAAGAGAGCAGCAGAAATATTTCGACGTGCTTAAAAGATACGAAAAAAAATTCGATAGTAAAGAGCTTGAAGACTATAAAATGTTCATAAAACGCCACAAGGACGATGAGGACCTGGACAGACTCTCAATGGAAAAACTAAAGACTCTCTACGAGAAATATCACGCAAACCGAGAACGTAAAAATTACGATCATCTTTTTAAAAAACCCGACGGACAAGAAGACATCAATTAACTTTAAGGAAGTTGAGTACCGAAAAATTTTTCGAGAAGCTAATGAAATCAAAAACAATCCACAGAATATTTGCAGCAGTTGTATTCATAATTACATTTTTCGTATATCTATCAACAGTTCAGCGAACGGTTTCATTTTGGGATTGCGGTGAATTTATTGCTTCCGCCTATCAGCTCCAGGTGCCGCATCCTCCAGGGACTCCCTTCTTTTTAATTTTAGGCAGATTATTCTCCATGATACCATTTGCAGAAAACATCGGACTGAGAGTCAATTTAATATCGGTGATATCAAGCGCTTTCACAATTTTATTCCTATACCTCATTGCAGTTAAGGTGATCGAGAATTTCAGAAAGAAGAACGATGACTCACTAGGAGAAAAAATTATAACTTATCTCGCTGCGGCCATCGGAGCTTTATCTTTGGCATTCAGCGATACATTTTGGTTTAACAGTGCAGAAGCTGAGGTTTATGCATTTTCTACTTTCTTCATTGCACTTGTAACATGGTTGATGATGGTATGGAATGAAAAAGCCGATGAACCAGACAGCGAAAAATATTTGATCCTTATTACGTACCTAATCGGATTGTCTACGGGTGTACATCTGATGGCGGTACTTGCTACCGTATCGGTTGTAATGATTGTAATGATAAGAAAATATTTGACCGATGAAGAAGTATTCAAAAAAACAAGTTATATCTTTTTAGGACATACTGCTGCAATTTTATTTATTGCAGTGATTATGTGGGGCATGTCTACCGACACTAATGCACCATCACCGGAACAATTCAGAACAATAGATCAACGATTTATTCTGGTATTTGCCGGTGTGAGTGTTCTGATAATGGGTGCATTCTGGAAAAAAATATTTCAGAAAAATTCATTTTATCTCCCGCTGATATTCGGAGGTATTGCTTTATTCACGATATACCCAGGTATTGTCAAAGTTATTCCTAATCTGATTGCCGCTATAGGGAAAAATAATGATACGATAAGTATAATTTTATTCGTAGGATTGTTTGCAGTTACCGGATATTTAATTTATTTCACCAACAAGAAAAACAAAAAAACTCTGAGTTTAATCTTTCTGATATTCGGGGGTATTGCTTTAATCACGATATACCCCCTTATTGTCAAAGTCATTCCTAATCTGATTGCCGAAAATAATGATACGATAAGTATAATTTTATTCGTAGGATTGTTTGCGATTACCGGGTACTTAATTTATTTCACTAAAAAGAAAAACAAAGAAACTCTGAGTTTAATCTTCAAGTGTATCCTTTTGGCTTTGATTGGTTATACAAGCGCTGCCATGATTATCATACGCTCAAATCTCGATACTCCGATAAACTTGAACAGTCCAAAGACAATGCCTGAGTTTGTCTCATATATCAATAGAGAGCAGTATGGAGATTTCCCAACATTTAAAAGGAGATTCTCATACGAATCAAAAAATGCCGAGATTTATACCAACTACTCAAGTGATCTCGATTTCCTGTGGCGCTATCAAGTAAATCATATGTTCAACAGGTATTGGCTCTGGAATTATGCCGGCAGAGTCTCTACTGTACAAGATGATGGAGTCGATTGGTCTAAATTGTTCGGGATACCTTTTTTCATCGGACTATTCGGAATGTATTATCATTTCAGAAGAGATTGGAAAATGGGGTGGGTATTTCTTGTTATGTTTATTTTCTTAGGTTATCTCACGTTATTCTATCAAAATCAACAGGAACCGCAGCCGAGGGAGAGAGATTATTTTTATGTGGGAGCTTATTTTGTCTTCTCGATGTGGATAGCTATTGGAATTCGAGGATTGATAGATTTGATAAAAGAGAAACTACAGAAACCGGAATTCAATAAAATTATAAACGTAACCATACTGGGACTCTCATTCATCTTCGTACCGCTAAATATGTTCAAGGTTAACTATCATGAACATGACAGATCCAAAGATTACTTGCCGTGGGATTCTGCTTACAACATGCTGCAAAGTGTAGAAAAAGATGCCGTACTTTTCACTTACGGCGATAACGATACTTTTCCTCTTTGGTATATTCAAGATGTCGAGGGAGTCCGCCGCGACGTAAGAATTGCATGTTTAGCGCTCCTGAACACCCCTTGGTACATCAAACAATTAAAAAATACCGAACCTTACGGTTCAAAGAAAGTTGAAATGAGTTTAACCGACCGCGAACTGGATCAAATATCCCCTGTGCGTTGGGAACCAAGAGATATGGATTTAGAAGTACCTCTGGAAATTTTTAAAGAATATGGAGTAACCGACACTTCAATAATAAATAAAGGCAAAATTACTTGGAAAATGCCGAACACGGCACAATTCGGAAATACAAAAGTTATTACTGTCCAGGATATCGCCGTTCTAGATATGATTATTACCAACAACTGGAAACGCCCGATTTATTTTGCAAGCACCACCTCCGAGACCAGCAGGCTCGGTTTCGAGGACTATCTCCAGCTTGAGGGTTTTGCATTCAGACTTGTACCGAAGAAACGAACCGAAGATGAGAGCTATTACGTCAATGAAAGTATAATGAGAAAACAATTATTGGCAGAACCGAAAACTTACAGCAAAGATTATCAACCCGGATTTTTATACCGAGGCCTGGATGATCCGACAATTTTTTACGATGATAACCATGCGAGGTTAATCGGCAACTACAGGAATTCCTTCATTCGTTTAGCCCTATATTATTATGCTATAACACAAGAAGACAATAAAGTAATCGAAGTGCTGGATGCAATGGAGCAAAAAATGCCGCGCACTGTATTATCTCTTGATTACCGAATCAAACACGACATCGCAAAAATATATTTCAATGTCGGTGCAGATATACAGTATAAAGAACTTGCTTATGAAGTTATTAATTCAGCGCTCGATATGCTTCAGAAAAATCCGAACAATTTCAGCGGTTGGTATAATCCTTATCAGTTATTATTGACCCATTACGAAAATTTGAAAGAATACAATAAAGCTATTGAAATCCTTTTGAGATTGCAGGCACTAGTTCCTGATGATTCAAGCGTCAAGAACGTACTGGATAGATTTAGGAGACTTGCTCGGCAGGATTCATCCGAGACAATACCAAAAACCGAGTAGTAATTCTTAGCTAATTTAGAGCGCTTAACCAAGCGCTCTTTCTTTAAGATTCGGGAGTATGCGTGAGAATTCTTGTAATTGCATTGTCCGGTATCGGTGATGCATTAATGTTTACACCGGCACTGATTAAATTAAAAGAAAATTTCCCCAATGTTGAAATTGATGCGCTTGTAATGTTTAAAGGAGCAGAAGATATTTACAAGCGACTCGCTCAAGTTTCTGCCGTGCATTATTATGATTTCATTAATTCAAATCCGGTTGCTGCTTTACGCTATTTGTTACGATTTCGCAAAAAATATAATATGACTATCAATGTTTATCCTGCCAACCGCAGGGAATATAATCTGATGAGTTTTATTATCGGGGCACGAAAAAGAGCTGCCGTAAGTTATTTAAGGAAAAACTTATTGAATTTCGGATTTCTCAACAACGTAACGATTAAAGAGAATGACAATCTCCACAACGTGGAGGAGAATGTTAAGCTATGCGAGAAATTAATTAATTCCCCAATAGATGAAATTCCCGATCTTCAATTGAATTTGACGGAGGAAGAACTTTTATTCGGCGAAAAATTTCTGCTTGAAAAAAATGTGTCCGAGAAAAATATCGTGATCGGCTTTCATCCCGGATGCGCAACATTCAAAAATCATATCAAGAGAAGGTGGGAACCGGAAAAATTCATTGAATTGGGAAAAAATTTAATTAAAGATTTCAATGCTAAGATTCTTCTCTTCGGCGGAGAGGATGAGGAGAAATTAAAATCAGAGATCATTGAAGGTATTAATTCTTCGAGTGCATTTTCCGTAAGAACGAAAACACTGTTACAATCGGCAGCTGTAATGAAACGATGCAATGTTTTCGTTACAAATGACTCGGCTTTGATGCATATTGCGGCAGCATTAAAATTGAAAGTTATAGGAATTATCGGTCCGACAAATAAAGACTATATCTATCCATGGCATACGAATCACAAACTTGTTTCATTAAATTTGGATTGTTCTCCGTGCTTTTATTACTCCCCCAAACCGCTCACATGCACAAGAAAGGATATGAAATTCAAATGTATTAAGAATCTGAGCACCAATATGGTTTACAAGGTTGTAAATGAATTTTTGAATTGACATTATTTCAACGAAGTAATGATAAATCCCGCTACATCATCAATAGAATCAAAACATTTAATTAAACCGGTTTTTCTTTTTTCATCGGCTATCCTGCTTTCCATTACATTTACGATTTCTTTCCACATATTACCATAACAGGCGACAGGCTTTTCAGTGAGAAGATTTTTATTCAGATATTCCCACACCACCGATAATTCAAGTAATGTACCGGTTCCTCCTTCTAAAATTACGTAAGCATCTCCTAGTTCCAGCAATTTCGATATTCTTTCAAATAATGTGCTGCACTTTATCTCTTTGGTAAGATATCGGCTCGGAACCGAATTATATAAATTCACGGTCACACCAATAGCTTGAACACCGCATTCACTGGCACCCTTTGACACAGCATCCATTATTCCCTGATATCCTCCCGAGCAAACGTTTAGACCGTTGACACCGAATATCTTACCGAGTTTATATGCTGCTTCATATTCTATATCGCCTGTAATGGGAATCGAGCTTCCAAATACAGCTACTGTTTTATTCATTTCGCACCAAATTTATCTTTACTATGAAAAAATCCTACCCGCCCATTAATTGAACGATTACATTCCTTGTGCGGGAACGGTTATCAAAATCAACCAATATTATCTGCTGCCAGGTGCCCAAAAGTAATCTACCTGCCGAAAAAGGTACTGTAAAAGAAGCTCCCTGAAGTGCTGCTCTGATATGTGAATATCCATTTCCATCATGCCATGTTTCATCATGACGATAACCAATGTTGGAGGGAATAATTTTTTCCATGAATTGAGGATAATCTTTAAGCAGACCCGGTTCATACTCTATTGTAGTAACACCAGCTGTGGATCCCGGAACAAAAACCAAAGCGCTCCCTTCTTTCATTCCGCTTTCCGAAATTATATTTTCAACTTGCGGTGTGATATCAATAATGTCTGTTTTACCTTTTGTATTTATATTAAACGAAAGTGTTTTAATATTCATAAGTTCCTCAAAATCTTTGGCAAAAAATATTAAAAGCGGGCGGCAATAACAACATAACGTCATGAAACAAGTACCGACCAATTTTCAATCATTAAATAGTACTGAAACGTTCGGAAGTCATAACTGAATTTTATAAATTTCGTAACATAATCTACTAATTAAAGAGGATATACGATATGCTGTCAAAAGACCTAATCAAATTAGAAGAACAGTATGGTGCACATAATTATCATCCACTCGATGTTGTGATCGAAAAAGCAGAAGGCGTATGGGTATATGATGTTGAAGGGAAAAAATATATGGATTGTTTGTCTGCTTACTCGGCTGTTAATCAAGGTCATTGTCATCCTAGATTACTAAAAGTAATGAAAGAGCAAGCCGAAAAAGTTACGCTGACTTCCCGAGCATTTAGGAACAATCAACTTCCGCTACTTTACAAAGAACTTAGTGAACTGACAGGATATGAAATGTCACTGCCGATGAATTCGGGCTCAGAGGCAGTCGAAACCGCAATTAAAGCCGCACGTAAATGGGGTTATAAAATAAAAGGAGTTGAAGAAAATAAAGCCGAAATAATCTGCTGTACAAATAATTTCGCAGGAAGAACCGTTACCGTAATCAGTTTTTCGACTGAAGCACAATACCGAGACGGCTTCGGCCCTTTTACTCCGGGATTCAAAGTAATAGAATACGGAAATGCTAAAGCACTCAAGGACGCTATCACTCCTAATACGGTTGCCTTTTTAGTTGAGCCGATCCAGGGCGAAGGAGGAGTTATCATTCCTCCTGAAGGATATTTGAAAGAAACATACAATATCTGTAAAAAGAATAATGTTTTATTTATGACGGATGAAATTCAATGCGGGTTAGGACGCAGCGGCAAACTTTTTGCATTCCAATACGAAGATATAAAACCGGATATAGTAATAATCGGTAAAGCACTTTCAGGTGGATATTATCCGGTATCCGCTGTTCTATCAAACAAAGAAATTCTAGGAGTTTTCAAACCGGGTGACCACGGTTCGACATTCGGAGGGAATCCGCTCGGTGCAGCTATAGCTTGTGAAGCTCTGAAAATTTTAATCGAAGAAAAATTACCCGAAAGATCATTTGAGCTCGGGAATTATTTTATAGGACAACTTGAGAAAATAAAATCACCTCATATAAAAGAAATAAGAGGAAAGGGACTTTTCATCGGCGTAGAATTAAAACCTGAAGCCAAGGGTGCCAGAAGATTCTGTGAAGCCTTGATGCAGAAAGGTATTTTATGCAAAGAAACCCACGAAAATGTAATTCGTTTTGCACCTCCGTTAATAATTAAAAAAGAAGAAATTGACTGGGCTCTGGAAAGTATTCGTGAAGTATTACTAATGTCTTGATGGATAAAAGTGCGGGTAAACCCGCACTCTCTTAAACTCCTTTTTTATACAACCATTGATCTATAGTCATTTTTAAGAAGTGAATGTTTATCGGTTTGGCAATGTAATCATCCATGCCGGCGGCAAGACACTTTTCCCTATCCTTCATACTCGAATGAGCTGTTACGGCTATAATAGGAATTCTTCTAACATCACCCGTTAGGTTTCTAATTTTCTTAGTTGCCATTACACCATCCATATCAGTCATCTCGATATCCATAAGTACCAAATCAAACGGTTTTGATTGAATTGAATCAATTGCATCGGTTCCGTTCGATACTGCTTCTACATCGTAACCTACTTCTTTTAATAGCTTCATCTCAACATTTTGGCTGATCGGATTGTCCTCAACAAGCAAGAGTCTTTTTTTTGTCTTTCCGCTGACGGATTGAGCAGCTGGTTCTTTAGGGATTAATTTTTCTTTCGGGATTCCTTTTTGTAGAATTTCCGCTTCCGATGTCTCGGCTTTATCTCTAACTCCGTGATCTTCTGTATGAAATAATTTGAATAATACCGTGAAACTAAACTGGCTCCCTTCTCCTTCTTTACTCTCGAACTGAATTTCGCCATTCATCAATTTGCTCAACTCGCGTGAAATAAGAAGTCCTAAACCAGTCCCACTTGCAGCTTTTTTATCTTTTATCATTGAGTAAGGTTGGAAGAGAATATCTTTTTTATTATCGGGAATACCTATACCTGTATCTTTCACAATCGTTGATACTTTTGCGTGAGTTTTTGTTCTTTCGGTTAAAGTGATGTACACCGATATTTCACCCGAATCGGTATATTTAACAGCATTATCCAACAGATTCATTAATATTTGCCTATACCGAATCGGATCACCTACAAGTATCGAAGGAATGTTTTTATCGATTTGCTTAGTTAGATTCAGACCCTTCTCTTTAGCCTGAGATGAGATTCTTGAAATAGCTTTCTCTACTTCTTCCTTGAAATTAAATTTCGTATCCTCCAATTCAATCATACCGCTTTCAATCTTCGTTAAATCAATATTCTTTCCTAAAATATCCACTATTGAATCGGCTGCTACTTTAACCTCCGCTGCGAAATTTTTCATTTCGGTCATATTCTCGAACAAATCATTTTCCAGCATAGTAAAGAAACCGGTAACAGCATTTAGAGGTGTTTTGATTTCATGACTAATACTCGAGAGGAATTTTGTTTTTGATTCACTCTCACTTTTAGCTTTTTGAGCCATTTCATCCGCTTTTAATTTCTCAATCCGTAAATCCTCATTTACTTTCTCTTTTTCCCTTTCAGCCAGAATCTGCTGCGTAAAATCTTGCATGCTTCCTTCGAAAAGAATAGGATTATCATTCTCATCATAATCCACTCTGGCATTTATTCTGACAATTATTTCCGAATCATCTTTTCTTTTGAGAGATACTTTATAATTTTTAACCTTGCCGCTTCTTTCAAGTAGCCTTTTAAATGTTTCTCCATCTCTTGGATTTCCAAATACATTTTTAAAGACATCCAACGATAATACCTCTTCTTGAGAGGAATAACCCAGCATCTTTATCAAAGCATTATTCACAATAATAAATTTACTTTCCGCAGATATTTGAAATACTCCTTCAACGGAATTCTCAAAAATATTTCTAAATTTTTTCTCCGATTCGGAAACCTCAAAAGATTTATATATGGATTCCTTACGTAACTTATAGCTGAATGAACTCGCCGCAATCGACATCATACTAATGAACATCACAAACAAAACAGACTCGAACATATTAGGTAAAAAATAAATTAAAGTATTATTCAGTAAAATAGAAGATGCAAAAACAATATTATAATAAATTGCAACGATTATCTGGTTTGTAACTTCCCAGCTAAGAAATAAAGCAACTGTAAACAAAATTAAACTGATAATGTGAGAATTAAACACCAAAGTTTCCGGTATCAAGAAGATAATTACACCGAAGGAACTAATAATTACGATTAAGACGAAATGAATAAGAATAATGATACGCTTTTTACCGAAATTAAAATATGTAAAGAAAAGAACAACAAAAGAAACCAAAGTGGCAGATAACCTACACAAGTAAATTTCCAAGGAATAATTTTCAAAATGCCTGACTTCAAATATCAGAGCAAAAATACCAGCAACCGCCGCAAATAATGAAAACGCTCTAAAAGGTGTGATTAATAATTTTTTGATCTCAACCTTAAATAAGCTATATATTCTTCCCTTCTCTGGGAAATTCTGATCGTTCATTTGAATCTTGATGTTTGTCTATAAATTATATTCTTTCTGTAAAAAACTTTAATAAAATTAAACTAAATATGATTATCAATCAATGACCATGATGATGAGAAACACAGAATTAGAAAGATCAAATTTTAACTAATAATTTTACTATTTTTATGCAGACAAACGCAAACAAATAAAATTCTTCTAATAAGGTGACAAATTATGATAGATTTTTTTTATTCGTTAGACTTGTCCGTTTTCTACTTTATTAATCATACACTTTCAACACCTTTCCTCGATAAATTTTTCACTTTCATTACAGAAGTAAAACATTGGTATATTGCATATATCATATTATGGTGCATTACATTTTTCAAGGGTGGAAGATTAGGTAAGGTTGCCGCTGTTACCGCATTAATACTAATTGCATTTTCCGATCAACTCAACAGTTCTTTTATCAAAAATATTTTCGAAAGAGTGCGCCCATGTAACGCTCTGCCAGATGTAAATATTCTTGCAGCCTGTACGGGGTCATACTCTTTTCCGTCATCACATGCAGTAAATAATTTTGCAGTTGCCGTTTTTTTCTATAGGTTATTTTCTAAATATAAATGGATCCTACTTTCCGTTGCAACTATTATGGCTTTATCTCGACCTTATGTCGGTGTACATTATCCATCGGATATTCTGTTTGGGGGTTTGTTCGGTGCACTAATAGGATATATTTTTTCAATCATTGCATTAATGATTTATTCTTACTGGAATAAATACCGACCGACAAAAAGCAACTTGTATGAGAGAGTTGAATTTAAATGACAGCCTGATGAAGAAAAAAAATTGAAAACAAAATTAGAAATAGCAAAGGATTGGCTTCCAAGGTATACCGGTACACAAATAGATGAGTTCGGCGATTACATACTATTAACAAATTTCCATAACTATGTGGAGAAATTTGCCGATCAATTTAACTGCAGCATAAAAGGAATCAACTCCCCAATGCAGACGGCTACTAACAACAATGGTCTCACAATTATTAATTTCGGAATAGGTTCAGCAAATGCCGCAACAATAATGGATTTGTTGGTTGCTCGGGATCCGAAGGGAATTCTGTTCCTTGGAAAGTGCGGAGGTTTGAAAAAATCAACTGAGATTGGACATTTCATTCTTCCGATTGCGGCTATACGAGGTGAAGGCACCAGTAAAGATTATCTCCCTGAAGAAGTTCCGGCGCTACCATCATTTAAATTACATAAATTCGTTTCTGAAAAAATTGTCGCTCATAACACCGAGTATAGAACCGGCGTTGTTTACACCACCAACCGTCGTTTATGGGAATGGGATGAGAAATTTAAAAACTACCTGTGTAAGCTGGGTGCAATCGGTATCGATATGGAAACAGCAACCATCTTTATTGTAGGTTATGCAAATCAAGTTGCACGAGGTGCGCTTCTGCTTGTTACGGATTTACCTATGATCCCCGATGGAATAAAAACGCAGGAATCTGATAAGATAGTTACAAATAAGTTTGTCGATCTACATCTAAAGATCGGAATTGAAGCAATGACGGAAATCGGAGATAAGGGAGAAAAAATCAAACATTTTACATATTGAACCAAGATTTTTTTTGAGTCATTTATGAAGATAAAAATCTATTTTATTGTCATCCTAATCCTAACATTTCCTTTAAATAATTATTGCCAGCAATTAAATTCCGCACAAGCTGTAAAATCAACCCTGATCAAATTATTCGACTTGAGTAAAAAAGAAAATTTTACCGAAGCCGCTTCACTAATCGCATATACAGGAAAAGACGAAAATAGAAAATATTACGACACATTAAATCCTGATGATAAACCAGAGTTAAACCAAGTAAAACGAATATGTATGCAAATCTTCGCTCTCCTCGATTTAAGTAAATATGAAATCGGTAATTACAGCACAAACAAAAAAGACAATTTGCTATTGCACAGTCTGGAAGTTCACTTCACAAGCGGTGAGCAGGAACTCGCGAAGATTTTTAATTTTGTTCAAGTTAATAATAAGTACCTGCTAATTTTTATCGAATAAATGAGGTTCAAAATTGGAAACGGGAATCAATCTTAATAATTCAGGTGATATTTATACTCTTGTATCCTTCATCGGCTATATAATATTAATATTGTTAATAGGAATTCTGAGCGCGCGTTTTTCTTCCAAAGGCTTAAATGAATTTTTTCTCGGCGGAAGAAAGATGAACAAGTTTGTGGTTGCTCTCAGTGCAGTCGCATCGGGGAGGAGCAGCTGGCTTTTAATAGGATTGACCGGGATGGCATTCACAATTGGAGCCTCTGCATTATGGGCTTTTGTAGGTTACGTTACAGCTGAGTTTTTAATGTTCTTATTCGCAGCGCCTCGTTTGCGTGAACAAACCGAGAGAAACGATAATATTACCATTCCGGATTACTTCGAGTCCAGACACAATGATAGTTCCCATCTCCTTCGTATTCTTTCAGTATTGATAATAATCATTTTCATGACTGCCTACATTAGTGCTCAATTTGTAGGCGGCGGAAAAGCTTTCAGTACAAGTTTCGGCGTTTCACAAACAACGGGTGTAATTGTAACAGCACTTATCGTTCTTATTTATACTCTACTCGGTGGTTTTATGGCCGTATCTTTAACAGATGTCGTTCAGGCAATTTTTATGATAATTGCACTTTTCATTGTACCGATTCTTTCAATCATAGACCTTGGTGGAATCGAAAGAACAATTGACACAATTAAAAAAGTCGATATTACTCTCGTAGATCCCTTTGCGTTGAGTACAGGAGCTTTGATCGGTTTCGTTGGGATTGGTTTTGGTTCACCGGGGAATCCTCATATACTTGTTCGATACATGTCTATAGACGATCCTAAAAAGTTAAGATTCAGTGCCTACATGGGGACATTCTGGAATGCAATGATGGGAATATTTGCTGTGATGATCGGTTTAGTTGGCCGTGCGTATTTTACATCATCAGCGATGCTTCCCGACGGCGATCCCGAAAACTTATTCCCTTTTCTAGCGCAGCAGCATTTGCATCCTATTCTATTTGGTATCGTCATCGCTGCAATATTAGCTGCAATAATGTCTACAGCCGATTCTATGCTGCTGGTTTGTGCATCGGCTGTCATACGAGACATCTATCAAAAAGTTATTAATCCGAAAAAAGAAGTGACCGAAAAAGAACTCGTATTATATAGCCGAATAATAATTTTTATTTTGGTGAATATTGCTCTGATATTCGGTTACATTGCAAGTGATCTTGTATTTTGGCTGGTCTTGTTTGCTTGGGGCGGTTTGGGTGCCGCTTTCGGACCTCCTTTACTTCTTTCACTCTTCTGGAAAAGAACTACACGCAACGGTGTTGCTGCCGGATTTATTTCCGGTATGTTAACGGTAATAGTTTGGAACCAGATTCCGACACTGAAAAATGTGATGTATGAGTTGATACCGGCTTTTTTAATCTCGTTACTTCTTACAATCGTTTTCAGTCTTGTTAACAAGCCTAAGAGATATGAAATAATCAGAAAATTTAGATAAAGAATAATTTACGTGAATAACAATTATTATGAGAGTGGATTATCGAGTAGATAAAAGTCGGCTTATGATTTCATTTTTTCCAGTTCTTCCCTGCTATACTTTTTCATAAACATTCTTTTCATTTCTTCGAATGGATAATTTTCTTTATCGAAATAATAATGCATAACAATTCCGTCGTATTGTGTTTCGAACATCCTTGCTTCTAACTCCGGATCTTTTATTCCGATAGTTGTAAATATCTCGGCTATTTTCATTACCATTTTCTCATTGAACTCGAATGTGAAATCCACGACTAAGTCTAATATATCCGGTTGGAGTGCAAAGCCTACATACAATCTCCAGTACTTTTCGTTTTCTTCAATATAACAAAAACCTTCTTCAATAATAGATTTCAATTGAGCGAAAGGATCTTTTATATTTAGAATTATTTTCTCGATATTACTTCCTATCCTCAGCATTTGTTCAAATATCGCTTGGGCTATTTCTCTTTTACTTTTAAAATAATTGTAAGCCAATCCTTTCGATACTCCGGCTTCATTTGCAATATCGCTCATCGATGTTCCATGGAATCCTTTCTTTGCAAATAAAATTAAGGCACTCTCTAAAATTTGTCTTCGGGTTTTATCTCTGATTTCTTTAAATTGTTGTTCTGTTCTAGGCATAATGTCATTTATTGATTAAATGGTCAGTCATAATTTAGATTAAAACAGACCTAAAATCAAATTATATGATAAAAACTGGTTGTGAAAAAATAATACTTGACAAAAAAGTGATAATATACTATGTTTTGACTGACCGTTTAGTCAATATACACGGAGAATTGAAAATCATGTCAAAATTGAAAATAATCTTAATTGTTGTGTCTATTTCATTAAACATAAAAGCACAAACTGCAAATGAAATAATCAGAAAAGCTGAAGACACTATTAAAGGTAACACCGCCCATGGTGAGATTGAAATGGCAGTTGAAACTTCCGATTTCACTCGTACACTCGTAATGGAAAGTTGGTGGGTAGGAAATGACAAAGCCCTGATTGTAGTCAAAACACCTAAACGAGAAGCCGGCAATAAAACTTTGAAGATCAAAAACGAAATGTGGAATTATTTGAAGAATACTGAAACAACAATTAAAATTCCTCCTTCTATGATGCTGCAGTCATGGAACGGATCGGATTTCACTAACGATGACTTAGTTAGAGAATCCAATTTGGATAACGACTATTATCAAAAAATAATCGGCGAAGAAACAATTGACGGTGTGCAGTGCTGGAAGATAGAATTGGATCCAAAACCTGATGCACCTGTTGTTTGGGGAAAACTCTACTATTGGGTAAGAATGAATGATTACCTCCCCACTCGTATAGACTATTATGACGAGAAGAATGAGCTGATGCGATATATGATATTTACCGACATAAAAACATTCAGCGGTAGAAAATTGCCTTCTGTCTGGAGTATGCATAATAACGTAAAGAAAGGTAACTCTACGAAATTTAAAATTATTTCTATGGAGTTCGATATAAGAATCAGCGATAGAACTTTCAGTTTCCAGGAATTAGAGAGAGGCAACTAAAGTGAAACTTTTATTAAAACTTGGTTGGCGGAATATCTGGAGAAACAAAAGACGATCTATGATAACTCTGGCTGCTATTATATTCGCTACATTTCTTGCGATTTCGATGAGAGGTATTCAAGTAGGAACCTATGCAGTTAATATAAAAAATTCAGTCGAGATGTTCTCTGGTTATCTCCAGATACAAAGGAGTGAATATCAAACGAATCCTTCTCTCAATAAATGTTTCCGTTTCAACAGTGAGATGAAAGAAGCTCTTGAATCTACAGAACATGTTATTGCTTATGCGCCGCGTGTAAATGCGGACGGACTGATAAGCTTTAATGATATTTCCTTAGGAACCGCAATATTCGGCATAGACCCAGATATGGAAAGACACACGACCAAAATTATCGACAAAATTCACGAAGGTAAGTTTTTCACTTCTCCATCAGATTATGAAATCGTAGTGGGTTACAAACTGTTGGAAAATTTAAAAGCAAAAATCGGTGATGAAATTGTAATACTTGCACAAGGTTACGACGGTTCATTAGGAAATCTTAAATTCAAGATTGTCGGTACATTCAAAATGGGTTCTCTTGATTTCGATGCAATGGGAGTTTACATGGGGATTGATGCAGCTGAGGATTTACTGGCGTTATACGGAAACATTCATGCTGTAGCAATATCGGTTGATGATATTTACAATATTGATCTTGTTAAAGAGGAGCTCAACAAAAAAATCAATACTGAAAATATCAACGCTCTTACCTGGGAAGAGGTTCTGCCGGATCTTAAACAATTAATCGAAATGGATAATGTAAGCGGAATTATAATGCTTCTTATCCTAATTATCATCGTAACATTTGGGATACTTAACACCGTTTTAATGTCGGTTACCGAGCGTTTCAATGAATTCGGCGTGACCTTATCTATCGGGATGCCGCAGGTAAAACTTGTTATTTTAATATTAATTGAGACAACATTCCTCACTGTCCTTGGAATTATTATTGGTGACATCATCGGTTGGGGAATTAACTATTACATTGTTCAGAATCCGATAGAATTTACCGGAGAATTTGCCGATATGTATGCCGAGTATGGATTTTTACCATTGATCGAATCTTCCTTGCAGTCAAGCATCTTTATTAATGTTTCCCTATCGATCTTGGTTATATCTATACTCTCATGTTCATATCCCTTATATAAAGTATTCAAGTTGGAGCCGTTAAAAGGTATTCGCTATACATAATAACATAAAATTGTCAAGAGGAATAACAAATGCTTCTAAGACTTGCATGGCGAAATATTTGGAGAAATAAAAGAAGATCTTTGATTGTGATGGGATCGGTTATTATCGGAGTCATATCTATAATCTTCATGGATGGCTTTGGTGTCGGATGGATGAACCAAATGCTCTTTAATCAAATCAGCTTGAACACCTCACATATTCAAATACATAAAACCGGTTTCAACGATAATAAAGTGATCCAGAACTACATACTGGATTATCCCGCTGTAGAAAATGTGTTAAAAGGAAATCCGAACATAGTTTATTATAGCAAGAGAGCCATCACGTTCGGACTTCTCAGCAGCGCTTCCAATTCATCTGGAGTTTATGTTTATGGTATAATTCCCGAAGCAGAACAAAATGTATCTATGATTAAAAAATCTATTATCGAAGGGAAATATTTAAGCGGAGATGATAGAGAAGTTATTATGGGAACAAAGCTTGCCGAAAAATTGGGAGTGACTCTCGGAGACAAAGTTGTAGTTATGGTTAACACACCGGATGGATCAATCGGTTCAGATGTTTTCAGAATAGTAGGAATGTTCAAAACTCCAAGCTCGGAATATGATAAAGCTTATATTTATGTTAATCTCTCCAATGCACAAAGAATGATGGAAATTGGAGATGAAATTTACGAATACGCGATTATCGCGAATGACTATCATAATGCAGGTCTTGTGCGCGATCAAATCTTATCTAAATTGGATAAAAGATACGAAGTTTTTTCTTATACGGACCTCCTTCCCATGTTAGTAATGCAGATGGACATGATGGATGAATATATGGGAATTTTCTATTTCATAATCGGTCTTGCTATGATATTCGGAATTATTAATGTCATGCTGATGGCGGTGTTCGAAAGAATTCATGAGTTCGGTGTATTAATGTCTATAGGAATGAAAAACAGAAAATTGTTCACAATGGTTGTTTACGAAGCTCTAATACTGGGTATCATAGGCACAATTGCAGGATTGATTCTTGGAATTATAATTATGTATCCAATGACAATCTATGGAATTAATTTCGGTGATTTCGCTTCAAGTCTTGATTCCTTGGGAATTGGAGCCATTATTTATCCGGAGCTGGTTTTAGAGAAATTAATCACCACATTTATAATTATTCCGTTCATGGTTGCTTTAGGTGCTGTATATCCGGCTGTTAAAGCAATAAAATTAGAGCCGGTTTACGCATTAAGATATGTTTAATAACAAATAAAAGAACAGATCATGGAAATTATTAGAACAGAAAAACTGGAAAAAATTTATTCCGATAACGGAGTTCCGGTACATGCTTTAAGAGGAATAGATCTTACAATTGAGAAAGGTGAATTCCTAGTTATTGCAGGACCATCAGGTTCGGGAAAGACTACTCTTCTGAATTTATTAGGGGCTCTGGATAAGCCAACAACAGGCAAAGTATTTTTCGAAGGTAAAGATATTTCAGATAAAAGCAGGAAAGAACTCTCAGATTTCCGGTTGCACAAACTTGGATTTGTTTTTCAAGCTTACAATTTAATCCCCGTTCTCACCGCTATAGAAAATATCGAATTCAGCATGATGCTTCTGGGAGTTCCGGATAACGAACGCAGAGAACGAGCACTCAAATTAATGGATGAATTAAGTATAAAAGAACTCGCCGATAAAAAGCCGAACGAAATGAGCGGCGGTCAGCAGCAGCGCGTTGCAGTAGCACGTGCTATTGTTAATAATCCAACGGTTGTTCTTGCAGACGAACCAACGGCAAACCTCGACAGCAAAACCGCTGACGTACTTTTAGATTTGATGGCGGCAATGAATAAAGAAAAAAATATTACTTTCATTTTTTCATCACACGATAAACAGGTAATGGAAAGAGCAAGGCGATTATTAATCTTAAAAGATGGAATGATAGAGGTATAATCAGTTGAATCCAAAGAAACCAATCGGTGTATCCCTGGTCATTGGAATATTCCTTTTATTAAGCGGTTCTATTCTTAAAGCTCAGTATGGATTTACATTTTCAGGTTACATACTCGATTTACCTATATATTCCTCCTCGAACAAGGAGATAACCCAACAGTTCAACATCAATAGAAACCAAATTCTCAATTTGACTAGAATCAGACTTCGCCCCACATTATCTCTCTGGGAAAATGCAAGGATAAACTTAGAGTATGAAACTGCTTTACTATATTTTAACAATGCCGGTAATTTATTAATCGGCTCGGTTAGTCAAACCAACCGCCAGATAGTCGACCTTACATGGACTCCGATCTCAGAAAAAAATTATACTCTTACTCACTTCATCGATAGATTATATTTCAAACAAGGATTCGATTTCGGAGAGGTTGTGATAGGAAGACAACGAATTTCCTGGGGCACCGGAAGAATTTGGAATCCGACCGATCTTTTCAATCCGATCAATCCAACTACATTCTATAAAATTGAAAAAGACGGCGCCGACGCTGTCTCAGCAAAATTATACCTCGGAAGTTTCACTGATTTAAGCATCGTGTTTAATCCACAGGGAAAAATCAAAAACAGTAATTATGGTTTCAGATTCAGAACTAACTTCAGCGAATACGATGTTTCGGTCATCGGCGGATTCTTCGATCGAAATTATGTTGTTGGTCTCGACTTTGCAGGTAATCTGTTTGATGCGGGCATCCGCGGGGAAGGTATTTATTCAATAGACGATGAAAATCAAAATAACAATTTCCTAAAATGCATCCTCGGTATCGATTATCAATTCACTCCGGAACTCTATGCATTACTTGAATATCATTACAACGGAGAGGGTAAAACAGATAAGTCCCAATACCAGTTTACGAGATTAATTTCTGGAGAGATCTTAAATCTAAGCAGAAATTACCTGGCTGTAAGCGCTATGTATCAAGTTACTCCTTTGTTCATTTTAACTTTATCACACAATATTAATTTAAATGACAAGAGCGGTTATGTGGGGATTATAGGAAATTATTCGATCACTTCGGACATATATGTTAGTCTTGGCGGTCAACTCTTCTATGGCCCAGAATTCACCGAATATTGGTATTATCCAACCTCGGTGTATCTGCAAGGCGAATTTTATTTTTAGTTATATCTCGTGAAACTAAATTACTTACCGCAGTTTAACACCATTTTTAATTCTATTTGCGTTTGTCACAATTGCAACACCAACCAAAATAATCACTGCTGCTACTGCTATATTGATATCAAGTTTCTCATCTAAAATCAGCCAGCCAAGTGCAAGTGCGATTATCGGGTTAATATATGCATAGGTTGATACAAAAGATATCGGAAGATGTGTTAATGCATATATGTACGCTGGATAAGCGATGACTGAACCAAATACAACCAAATATGTAAAAGCAAGAAAACTATTTTGATTAAATGAAAATCTCGGCAATTCGCCTAGTATAATTCCAAATAAGATTAGGGCTATACCGGCTATCAACATCTGAACCGCAGCTCCCATCACGGGGTGTACAGAAACTTTTTTATATTTGGAATATAATGAACCTGCTGACCAAACAACGACTGCACCTAAAAGACTGACAATCCCAATAGCATATTCGGGATCGAACAAATTCTTAAGATCACTCCCGAAAATAATCACCACACCAATCATCCCTAATACCAAACCAAAAACAATCCTTATACTGAGTTTAGGTCCATGAGGTAACTTGGCTTCAAGACCTACAAACCAGAATGGAATTGTCGTAATAAGAAGAGCGGTTAATCCGCTCGGCACCCATTGTTCTGCAAATACTACTAATCCGTTTGCAATTCCAAGTAAAGACAGACCAACTATTCCTAAATAGATAACCTCTCTCCCTCTTGGAAAATTCTTTCCTCTCAACCGAAGGTAAACTAACAAAAATAATCCGGCTATTATCCATCTAAAACCGGCAAATAAAACCGGAGGTAAATCTTTAACTCCAACACGAATAGCAAGATATGTTGTACCCCAGATTATACAAATTGTTATCCACGCCCAATAGGCTTTTACTTTCTCAACACCCATTTTAAAACTTTTCCTAATAAATTGATATTGATCCCAAATTTACTAGCTTCGGCTGGCTTGTAAGGTTGGAATAAATGCGATTCGCTATCATAAAATGACTATTTTGCAAAACGAAGTTACTAATTTTTTTATTATAAATTTCAAACAACTGATTTTTAATCTGTATTAACACGATCATTATCTATAAAAATATCCAAAATATTATTAACTTTAGTTGAAAATAAAGCAACATTGATAACTGGGAATTAGGGATTATGAAATCAACTGTTTCAGAAGCAATAAGCCAAGCGCTTATCGATTTAGGTGTGGATATTATTACCCATGTACCCGGATATGGAGCAACGGAAACATTTGAGAGTTATAACACCTTGAGTATGAAAAAAAATTTCGTTTCTTTTAACGAGGAAGTAGCTTATTCAGTAGCTCACGGTGCAAGTATTGCAGGAAAGAGATCGGTTTCTTTATTCCCTGCTAACGGATTTCTTAAAGCTGCAAACAGTTGTGTCAATTCTCTTTATACCAGTGTCACAGCTGGATTTGTAGTAATATTATTTGAAGATAAAAGTGGCATGCATTCGGATAACGTTTTGGAAATTGATTCTATTTTAAAGGGAATGTATTTCCCTTATGAAGTCGCTAAAAAAGAATCCGTATACTCAAACGTTGTCAATTGTTTTTTGGAATCCGAAACGCGTAAACTTCCTTACATTCTTGTTATTGATGCATCAATACTCATGAAGGAAACAGAATATGAAAAGAACACAACATTAAAGAAAAATTTTACTTATAAACGTGATATCCTGCAGCATGCTGTCCTGCCTTATTTCTCTGATTATCAATTCAAATTATCTATGGCAAAAAAATTACAGGGTAATATTACATTGATACCGAGACCTGAGCTTCCTACTTTCCCGGATAACCTGCCAGCAGAAATTAAAATCGCATCCCAGAAGTACACAGCTTTCTTTGATATATTTAAAGAAGCTCGTGGTGAAATTGTAACTGGTGATACTGGGATTTCGAGTGTATTCGCCTTACCTCCTTATAATGCGCTAGATATTATTACGTATATGGGAGGGAGTGTTCCATTGGCAATCGGAGCCTATCTTGCCGGGTATAAAAATGTCTGGGCAGTAACGGGAGACTTCAGCTTTATCGCTGCCGGTCATTTAGGATTATTAGAAGCAACGGGTAGAAACACACCTTTAAAAGTCGTTATCCTTAACAATAAAGAATCCGCAGCTACGGGAGGACAATTAATCAATAAAAAAATGATATTGCGTACTCTTTCCGGATACGAACAACACGTGAAGCATATTGTTGATCTAACAAATCCTTTGACAATTATGGAAGAATTGAAAGAAGCCAGTTCTTCCGATCAATTAAGAATAATATTAGTAGACATGTAGATTTGAAAATGGAGGTTCGAAATATATTTAACAAGACTTCGGAATTTCTTGAAGAAGAATTTTTTGAGACTATTTTAGAAACAAACAATATCAAACTTGAACGGATCTTTTCTCAAACTCATTCATCCCCTCCCGGCTTTTGGTTTGACCAAGAAAAAAACGAATTCGTATTATTATTACAGGGAAGTGCACAATTATCCTTTGATGACGGGGCTAAGGTGATTTTGCATCCTGGAGATTATATCGTCATTCCATCCCATAAAAAACATAGGATCGATTGGACAAATAAGAAAATGAAAACAATTTGGTTGACGGTTTATTATTGAGATAACTGTAATAAGTGGAGAGTAAATGAAAAGTTTTGTACTCATTTTACCGGTAATGTTTATCTTATCGGCTTACTGTATAAACGGGCAAATAAAGTCTTTTAGTCTAGGAGAATATGTGGGTATTGGTGAAATCCAGGGCAACTCGTCATCTTTAACTAGTTTTTGCGGGAGTATTTTTTTGGATGTTAAACCTTCCTTTCTGCAGGATTTTTCTTTCAGATTGAGTTTTTTATACGCGAGAAAAATTGAATATTTCTTACCTGAGAACC
>CAZKNM010000038.1:1163-24522 GCA_964554135.1 uncultured Melioribacteraceae bacterium | reverse complement strand
GGTCGAGTCTGGATGTGCTCTTTCGGATAACCATAGTCCTCGACAAGACGACGAGCGAAAACTTGGACTGCCTCAACTTCCTCTGGCGTGGCTTTGACGGCCTGCCCGCTGATATAATCGTGAATATATCCTGCTTTTCTACTCTCTTCATTACACCCCATTCAAACACTAAGGAAAACCATGACAAAGGGGAAGAAGGGGGGTAAATTGCGAAAGACTTTAGTTGTTGTTCAATTTGCCGCATCAATCATTATTATTATTCTTGCCTTAGTTTGGAAAAAACAAACCGACTTTGTTTATAAGGCAGATTTTGGATTCAATAAAAACAACGTGCTTGTAGTTCCTATTTCATTCGAAGCACAATCAAATTACTCGGTAATTAAAGAAGAGTTAATGCGAAATCCCGGCGTTATATCTGTCGCGGCATCTGTAAATACTCCCGGTAGATGGAAATCGAAATCGGATGTAATCCCGGAAGGAAAATCCGAGAATGAATCATTAAGAGCATACACGTATGGTGTCAACTACGAATTTTTTGAAACTCTGGATATGAAAGTTATTACCGGGAGGACATTTTCAAAAGATGTTAACGATGAAAATCATTTTCTCATTAATCAATTGTTTGCTGATCGGCTTGGATGGGAGAATCCCCTTGGTAAAACCTTGAAAGTAAATGAAACTGAAGGAACTATTGTGGGCGTTATTAGCCCTTTTCATTTTGCTGGATTTTTTAGTCCAAAAGCTCCTTCCCTGTTTTTTCTTGAGCAGAAAAACCTTAATACAATGCTAATAAAAACTGCCGGTGCAGGAAATATCCCGGGGATTCGTGATGATGTAAAAAATCTTTGGAGTATTTATTCGCCAAACATTCCACTCCAAATTTCAAAGATGGATGAGTATCTCATTGAATTAAATTTCCGGAATACTACTGTTTTGACGGAAATGATCGGATCGCTTGGAGGAGTTGCAATATTTTTCTCGTGCATGGGATTACTAGCTCTTGCTTCATATTCGGTTAGACATAAAACGAAAGAAATTGGAATTCGAAAAGTTCACGGCGCTTCAGTTTCGGAAATAGTCTTTTTATTGGGCAAAGATTTTCTAAAACTTGTTCTCGTTGCAAATATTATTGCTCTGCCGTTAGCTTATTTCATATCGGTTAAGTTGCTTGAAATATTCACAATTAGAACCACAATTGGGATAGCTGTATACATAATAGCTGTTTTTATTACACTATTTTTTTCGCTTAGTGTAATTGGTACGCAGACAATAAAAGCGGCAAAAGCCAACCCGGTCGATTCATTAAAATATGAGTAATAATGAAGTGAGTAACAAAGAAAAATATTGTTCACCGAAATTTGCCAAGTGGTTGATGCAAAAAGCATTGGTAAAGCAAAACCGCCAATTAATCATCGGTGACTTTGAAGAGATCTATGGCTGTTTAATTTCCGACAAAGGGATATTTTACGCAAAGCTTTGGTATTGGCTGCAAACTCTAAAATCAATTCCATCAATAATAATAAATACAATTGAATGGGGGCTAGTTATGTTTCGTAGTTATTTTAAAATTGCGCTAAGGAAATTACTTCAGCAAAAAATGTATTCTCTTATTACTATTTCAGGTTTGGCTGTAGGATTAGGGGTCTTTTTAGTATTATTTGCATTTTATTTATGGAAAATGACTCCCGATTCCTTTCACAAAGATATTGATAGAATTTATAATGTCATTCAAGTTATAAATTCGGGAAGCGGCGAGCAACATACTGCATATATACCTTTTCCTTTAGTATCTTCCCTGAATGATGACATCCCGGAAATTGAAGACTTCACACGATTTTACGATCCGGGCAATCCAGTGATAAGTTATAATGAAAAGAAATTTTATGAGTATCAGGTCCTCTTTGTTGATCCTAATTTTTTGTCATTTTTCACATTCAATATAATTAAGGGTAACCTTGAGACTTTGCTTTCAAATCCCCGGTCTGCAGTAATAAGTGAGACAATTGCCGAAAAATATTTTGGTGATGAACCTGCCGTCGGGAAAGTGATGACACTCGAAAATAAAATGGACGTTGTTGTTACAGGAATATTCGAAGATCTGGATAAGCAACAATCCATCTCCTCTTTGTACGGACAAATTATCATTCCCATGGAAGCCGCACAAAGTTTATATGGTCCACTGGATAATTGGGAGCGAAATAACATTACAGGATTCATAAAATTACATGAAGGCGTAAACCTAAAACAAGTTGAAGATAAGTTGGAATTATCACGCATAAAATATTATGACATTTCGATTGATTCTCCCCAGCGTATATACCTTTTCCCAACTCGTGGACTGGTAAATAAAGCGCCACATATTCAGAGATTTGCAAATTACCAACCTACAACCGGAGCTACTATATTTTTGATTATTGGATTCTTATTTCTCTTGATCGGAATTTTCAATTATGTGAATTTATCGACAGCCAGGTATACAGAGCGGTTGAAAGAACTAGGAGTTCGTAAAGTAGTCGGTGCCGGAAAATCGCAACTAATGAAGCAATTTTTAATGGAATCTGTTATTACTGCTTTTATCGCTTATCCATTCACACTTTTGGCATATAATCTCGTTAATTCATTCTTCGGTTCAGTAAGTCCATTTGTACCCCCCCTTTCTTTCTTGAATAATGAGAAAATAATAGTTGCATCGATCGTTATTTCACTACTAACAGGTTTTGTTGCCGGGATCTATCCAGCCATCTTTCTATCATCATTTCGCCCGATTCATATTTTTAAGGGTGTACTTAAAAAAGGTAAAGCCCAAAGTAGGGTACGAAAAATGCTTGTCGTTTTTCAATCTTCTATTTCAGTTATTTTTGTTGTTCTAACATTGACTTTCCAAGACCAATCTGAGTTTATAACCAATGCTGATTTGGGGTATAACCGGGCTGGTGTAATTGCAATCCCACTCTCAGAAGAGACACAAGGTTCATATCCAATTGTAAAAGAACAATTGAGGAATTTTCCGGGTGTTCTGAACACAACCGCATCAAGGTCCACACCTGGTAATTGGCAAACAAAAGTAAATGTTATTCCAGAAGGAATTGAAGCGGATAATGCACTAAATGTTTATTACTACGGTATCGATTTCGATTTTTTCGAAACAATGGAAATGCAAATTACATCAGGAAGGGCTTTTCAAAAAGATTATCAGGAAGAAGGTAATCTAATTATTAATCAATTATTCGCCAGTCGTCTTGACTGGGATTCCCCGATAGGCAAAACCATTAAGATAGGAGAAAATACTGGTAAGGTAGTTGGTGTGGTAAATGATTTTCTTTTCGACAACACATTTTGGCCTATGTCCCCTGCTGTTTTTTATATCGAAAATGATAATCTGAATAACATGCTGATAAAAACAGATAATGAACAAAATGCATCTGCAATTACGAAACACGTAAGAATGCTTTGGAATAATCTGTCTCCGAATACACCATTCAATAATTACTATCTTGATGATTATTTCATTCGCTCGAATGGCGATGCATTTATTATGCCTACAGTTTTAGGTATGTTCGGGATACTAGCCGTATTATATTCGAGCTTAGGTTTGTTGGCTCTTACGACTTATGCCGTTAGACAAAGAAAGAAAGAAATAGGTATCAGAAAAGTTCTTGGTGCTTCCGTTCCCGTTATCCTTACCATGTTGTCTAAAGATTTTTTGAAACTCGTTGTGTTTGCAAATATTTTAGCTTTACCGATCGCTTATTTGGCAGCAAATAGATTTCTTGATTTTGCATTCTCTATTCATATTTCTGTCGGAGTTGGCATATTTGTAATGACAACATTTATCACATTATTCATTGCGGTAATAGCCACAACTACACAGACATACAAAGCAGCACAATCAAATCCGGTGGATTCGCTAAAATACGAGTAAGACAGCAATGATTAATAAAAAGAAATATAGCCCACCGAAATTTACCAAATGGCTGATGCGTAAAATATTGGCAAAGCAGAACCGGCAATCAATCTTAGGGGATTTCGAGGAAATTTACTCCAACATTTTAATAAACAAAGGGAAATTCTTCGCTGGTCTTTGGTATTGGCTGCAAACTCTGAAATCAATTCCATCTTTTATTATAAATTCACTTGAGTGGGGGGGTGTAATGTTACAAAATTATTTCAAGATAGCTTTAAGAAACCTTTGGCGAAATAAAGTTTTCGCGGTTATCAATATTCTGGGACTAGGATTTGCTTTAACAAATGCAATAATTGGATACTTAAACTATGATTATGCCAGAAGTTTCGATGATTTTCATAAAAATTCCGATCACATCTTTCGGATAATCGGTCTAAGAGCGGACAATCATCAAATAACTCGCCTTGGGACAATACCGATACCGTTGATTGCCGCTATAAAAGATAATGTTGCAGGGATTAAAAACATCGTTAGTACCGAATGGGCTACTTCTGCAGTAAAATATAAAAACAATATTTTCAACGAAAGGATTTTATATACAGACGACGGATTCTTCGAAACATTCACATTCCCTTTCAAAACAGGGACTATAAACCTGAAAGCCACAAATCAAATTGTAATCTCGGAAAATTACGCGCAAAAATATTTCGGTGATGAAAACCCAACAGGGAAAATCTTAACTGTGATTTATCCAAATGGTTACATGAAAGAATTGGAAGTCACAGGAATTACCAAAAAATTTCAGAAGAACTCCAGCATCAGATTCGATCTTCTTGCATCATCACAATTATTGATTGATGCAGGATTAAATGAATCCGAAAATTGGAATTTCGTTACACACGCACTTTTCTTAAAGTTGGAAAATCCCTCAGCGGCAGGGTCGATACAACCTCAATTAAAACAATTTCTTCCACCACAGATTACCGAAAGCTCAAATCCGGCTTATGCTGATTTTTTAATTGAGTCTTTAAAGGACGTATCACTCAATGCCCACAAGACAAGAAACAATAATTTGTTCCAGCCTCTCCCGGAAAATAATCTCATCGCAATGATTCTGAGCGGAGTACTGATATTACTCGTTGCTTGTTTCAATTATATAAACACTTCGCTAGCCTTTGCGTCAAAAAGATTTAGAGAAATCGGTGTGCGGAAAATTTTGGGGAGTTCAAGGTTCAATCTGATTTCGCAAGTAATGAGTGAGAATATTGTTTTCTGCATTATCTCTCTCTTGTTTGCAATTATACTGACTTATTTTGTGGCCGTTCCGGGCTATAACGATCTCTCCAGCGGTGAAATGATGATTGAATTCTCTCCTCTGAAAAATATTCGTCTTGTTTTATTTCTTTTTGGTTTACTAATCGGGACGGGAATATTATCCGGTCTATACCCGGCCTTTATCATAAGCAAATTCAATCCAATCGGAATATTCCGTGGTAAGCAAAAAACGACAAAAATAAATTTCATAATGCGAGGTTTATTGGTAATGCAATTTTCAATTTCGCTTATTGCTGTTATTGCCAGTATACTGTTTGAGCAAAATTCCGAGTACACTAAGAATTTTGATCTTGGGTATGAAAAAAATTCAGTTGTAACTATTCCTGTTGGAGATGCGCAAAGTTTCGATCTGTTCAAAAATAAAATCAAAAATGATCCGAGAATTGCAAACATATCAGGTAGCCGTCATCATATTTTGACAGGAGGCCGCCAAAGAAAAATTATAAGCGCTGCAACAGAGAAAGATGCTACGATTTTTGACATTGGATTCAATTATCTGGAAACTGTTAAGTTACGATTAAAAGAAGGAAGATCGTTTGATGAAAGAATTGCAACGGATATGGATAATTCAGTTATTGTAAGTGAAGAATTTATCAATCAGATGGGATGGGATAACGCTATCAGTAAACCAATTACAATAGACGATTGTACCTATAACGTAATCGGAACAGTTCAAGATTTTTGGATCGGAGGGACATTTACTCCCGCCGAATCGGCGATATTTAAAATTTCCCCGGAGGAAAATTTCTTTTTGATGCAAGTTCTGATAAATACAACCAATGTTCAATCGACTAACTCATTTTTAAAAGAAACCTGGGAAGAACTTTTTCCTTATCGACCATACGACGGGTACAATCAAAACAGAGCATTGGTGGCCGGACTTCATCTCAGCGATGCAATTCAAAAATGGGCTATGGCTGTTGCTTTTATTGCAATTGTAATTGCCGGTATGGGTTTATTTGCAATGGTGTCTCTGAAAATTGCCGGAAGAACAAAAGAAATAGGAATACATAAAGTTATGGGGGCATCTGCTTTCAACATACTGACTCTACTTAATAAAGAATTCATTCTGATGCTAATCGTTTCTGTCTTACTGGGAAATATTACCGGGTATTATTTAATAAAAATATTACTAGACAGCATCTATGTTTACCATGTGAACATAGGTGTTTTTGCATTACTAATTTCGGACATGTTGTTACTCATAATTTCAGTACTGACAGTTGGTTCACATATATGGAAAGCGGTAAATATAAATCCAGTTGATTCACTTAGGTATGAATAAATATTATAATTTGCTTTACAAAATTTCAAAATATAACCTGGGGGATTTATGTTAGGAAAAATTTTTATTTTATTAGTTTTCTTCACACTTCAATTATTCGCTCAAAATAACACAACACCTATAATCGTAAAGGACAAAGAAGTTCAAAAAGCCGCCGATCTATATGAAAAGGAGGACTATAAAAAAGCGCAATCTGTACTTGAGAATATTATCGACAAGAACGATAAAAATGCCGAGGCATATTACGTCCTATCGAGAGTACTGTTTAAACTGGATGAACTGGACGATGCAATTGACGTTGCGGAAGAAAGCGTGGAACGTAACGGTAACAATGCTGACTATCATTTCAACCTATCTCAATTATATATTGCCGATATAGAGGATGCGAGTATTTTCAGAATACCCTCACTTTCAAGCAGTATAAAGGAAGAATTGCTCGCAACTCTGAAACTTGATCCAAAACACGTTGGAGCAATTGCTTCTTTGGCTAATTTCTATTTACGTGCACCTGGTATAATGGGAGGAAGTAACGATAAAGCCATTGAGCAGGCAAATAAACTAATAAAAATAGACGAAGAAAGAGGACGGCTTATACTTGCACGGATTTATATCGAACTGGAAGATTACAATAAAGCAGCCGAAGAAGCTAACAAACTTATTAAGGTTGACGAGTACCAAGGACGCCGATTGCTTATCCAGATTTTAGGAACATCAAATAACCTATCCAAAATAGAAGAGGAATATAAATTACTCGAGAGTAAATTTGGTGAAGATTCTGAACACTTTTCCCTTTTTAATGAATACGGTTATTTTCTATTACAGCAAAATAGAATTGATGAAGCCATTTATAAATTTAAGAAACAGGTAACCTTAGTCCCCAAAGATGCCAATGCACATGATAGTCTCGGTGAAGGCTACTTGAAAAAGGGGATGTACAAGGAATCATTAGCTGAATATCAAAAAGCGCTTGAACTTAATCCAAAATCCGAAAACGCAAAAGATAAAATTGCCGATATAAAGAAAAAAATGTAGCTCTAGATAGAGTCCATCTCCAAGAAGGGCTCCATCTTAGAACATCCTCACAACTTTTCATATGGAACCTTTCCCAACATAAGGCGTCCTAATCATTAGTATCGGAAATCCAAGACATATTTGGATATTTTTTTGCATATTTGTCTTATAATTCAAGACTAATTGGGGTTAATATGAAAGTTTTATCAAGCGTAGATGAAATCTTACTCCTCGCTGTTTTCAGTCTCAGCGATAATGCTTACGGAGTAACAATCCGCAAAAAACTTGCGGAAGTAACCGGCCAGGAATGGACCCTAGGCGCCGTTTACGAACCTTTGTACCGGCTCGAATCCAAAGGATACCTCCGGTCATTCATGAGTGAACCGACAGCAGACAGGGGCGGCAGAAGTAAGCGTATGTTCCAAATAACAAAAGAAGGAACGGAAGTCCTGCAGGAACAGCATAAAATGAGAACTGAACTTGGAGATGGTTTACTCGATACAATCGGTTAAGCAAAATGAGAAAAGAAAAAAATATTAATGTAACACCGCCGAAGTTAGCCAAGTATATTCTTGAAAGAATTTTATCCGAGTATAACCAGTTTGCGCTGATTGGTGATTTCAACGAAGAGTATTCAAATATATACCGCGACTACGGTTCTTTCTCTGCAAACAAGTGGTACTGGATCCATGTATTGAAATCAATTCCTAAATTATTACAGCATTTAATTTATTGGGGGGTAATCATGTTTCGAAGTTATATCAAAATCACCTGGAGAAACTTACTTAAACAAAAAATGTATTCTCTTATTACAATTTCAGGATTAGCAATTGGGCTGGGAGTATTTTTGTTTTTTTTCAGGTTCTATCTTTGGGCTGATACAGCCGATTCTTTTCACAAAGATATCGATCGCATTTATAATATTGTGCAGGTCCTTGATTCGGGGAGTGATGAGGATCGTCATACGGCATATATTCCTTACCCGTTAACATCTGCTCTGAAAAGTGATATCCCCGAGATTGAAGATTTCACACGGTTTTATGATCCGGGAACACCTATAATAAATTACAATAAAAAAAAATTTTTTGAGAGTCAGGTTATCTTCGTTGATCCTAACTTCTTCTCATTTTTTACTTTCAAAATTCTTGAAGGCAACCCGGCTACTTTTCTCTCCAATCCCAACTCGGTTGTAATAAGTGAGTTAATCGCCGAGAAATATTTCGGGAATGAACCTGCTATCGGTAAAGTACTAAACATCGAAAACAAATTTGATGTAGTTGTTACCGGCGTATTTCAAGATATGGATGAATATCCTTCAAATTCTTCTCTATACGGTCAATTCGTCATTCCCTTGGAAGCTGCAAAGTCGCTTTACGGTTCTATTGACGATTGGAAAGAAAATAATTCGACTGGTTTCGTAAAAATTAAAGAGGGAACAGATATTCACCAGATTGAAAGCAAATTAGAATTGTCAAGAAAGAAATATTATTCCGCTTCAATTGATTCGCCGAAGAAATTTTATTTCTTCCCTACAAAGGGCATACAATACAAAGGCCTGCACATTCAAAAATTTTCAGGCTACGAAAGTTTTATTGCTTATACACTTTTTTTAACTCTGGGATTTTTATTCCTCCTAATTGTTATTTTCAACTATATAAATTTATCGACCGCAAGATACACGGAACGGTTAAAGGAAGTGGGAGTGCGCAAAGTTATCGGTGCAAACAGATCCCAACTTTTCAGACAATTTATCGGCGAGTCCATAATGATAACTTTAATCGCCGTTCCCTTTGCAATAATTACATATAATTTCGTTGCGTCTGCGTTCTGTGCCCGCGTTGGTTTTACTTTCAATATATCTTTATGGGCTAACGGCAGCATACTGATTGCGTTTATTATTACCATTATAGCCGCTGGAATTTTTGCCGGAATTTATCCCGCATTTTTTCTATCCTCATTTCGCCCGGTTCAAATCTTAAAGGGGAAAGCAATGAAAGGTAAATCCCGAGGTCGGATAAGAAAATTTCTTGTCGTATTTCAATTTTCAGTTTCGATTATCCTCATCGTAATGGCATTGGTTTGGCAAAAGCAAACAGACTTTCTTTACAATGTAGATTTGGGATATAGCCGGGATGGTATCATTGTCGCACGTTTATCCGGCGATGCAAAAACAAATCTCCAGCTAATGTTGAATAAATTGAAAACTTATCCCGAAATAATTTACGCGTCCGCTTCATCAGGCTTGCCGGGGAATTGGAAATCAACAGAAAGTGTTGTGCCCGAAGGAACGGATGAAAGCAATGCAATGATGCCGTACGCATACGGTGTGGATTATAATTTCTTGGAATCGATAAACATGCAATTTGCGATTGGTCGATCTTTTACGAGAGATTACGGCGATGAAAACAAAATTATTGTCAACAACCTGTTTGTGGAAAGAATGAAATGGGACAACCCGATTGGCAAAACAGTAAAGCTTGGAGACAAAACATGTTCTATAGTAGGAATTGTAAAAGACTTTTATTTTACCAACACCTTTTTCCCCTTGGCTCCTTGCGTGTTCTATATTGATCAAGATAACCTAAATTATATACTCGTCAAAACCGCTCCGAATAACATTCCTGCGGTAACGGAATATATTCATTCAACATGGAATGAATTATCTCCCAACGTTCCGTTTGAGACTTTCACCTTAGATGATTATTTCAAACTGAGAAACGACGGAAGCACTACCATTGTATCCGAACTCTTTACAATACTTGGAATAATAACCATATTTTTTTCCAGTCTCGGGTTGTTAGCTTTATCTTCATATGCGGTGAGACAAAGAACTAAAGAAATCGGGATTCGAAAAGTTCTGGGTGCCTCTATTTCGGAAGTATTAAGATTACTCGCCGCTGCTTTCCTAAAGCTGGTTTTGATTGCTAATATTATAGCGCTCCCGATTGCATACTTAGCATCCAATAATCTTCTTGAATTTGCGTTCACTGTTAGAACCTCAATTGGAATCGGCATTTTCATTTTTACAATTTTATTGACTTTGCTTATTGCAATAATTGCAATAACAACCCAAACTTATAAAGCGGCACGAGCTAATCCTGTCAAGTCTTTGCGAACTGAATAGTGAGCAAAGACGAGATCCCGCAAATCGGGATGAATTCATTAAAATATGAGTAGGTAGAATTCATTGAATACAATCGGTTAAGAAAAATGAAAAGAGAAAAGAATAATAACGCTTCCCCACCGAGGTTAGCAAAGTATATTCTTGAAAAAACTTTATCCGAATATAATCAGTCTGCCTTGCTTGGTGATTTCAATGAAGAATATTCAAATATATACCGTGAGAATGGTTCTTTCTCTGCGAACAAGTGGTACTGGAACCATATATTGAAATCAATTCCTAAATTATTGCAACATCTATTTTATTGGGGGATAATCATGTTTAACAATTATTTTAAAGTAGCCTGGCGTAATATCAAAAAATCAAAAGGGTATTCGTTTATTAACATCTTCGGATTAGCGCTGGGTTTGACTATATTTTGTATTTCAGCTGTATTTGCAGGGTTGTACCTCGACGCGGATTATTTTCATGAAAATGGTGAAAGAATATACGGTGTTGTTGAAATCTTACCATCAGCCCATCAAGATAGAAAACATACAGCTTATACGCCTGCACCTTTGTTGCCGGCTTTAATGAATGAATACCCCGAAATTGAACTTGGAACACGTGTAGTTCAGGCAGGGCGTTCGGTTATTAAGTATGGCGATAAATTGTTTTATGAATACGGAGTTCGATTTGTTGATCCCGACTTCTTAAAAATATTTTCCTTTCACATGATTACAGGTGACCCATCAAATGTTCTTTTAGAACCATACTCGGTTGTCATTACTGAACTTATGGTATCAAAATATTTCGGCGATGAAAACCCGATCGGCAAAGTTATAAGTTATGAGGATAAACTAAATCTAACAGTTTCAGGTGTTATCGAGGATCCTAACGTTTATTCATCAATCGATTTTGATTTTCTGATCCCGATGACCGCTCTTCAGTCTATTGACAATTCAGGAGAAGATTGGACAAAAAATCAAACTGCCTCTTTTATAATGCTTGCCGACGGCGCTAATTCACAAACGTTGGATGCAAAGCTGCCTGCCTTCATAAATAAATATTTTGCAAAATCACCTGACTCTCCCGAAAGCATATATCTGTTCCCATTTCTGGACTTCAGACTAAAATCATGGGGAAGGATAGATTCAATTGTATTTAGTTCCCACCCCGGTAATGTTTATCTCATGTATGGAATGGGCATAATTATTCTTTTAATAGTATGTATTAATTTTATGAATCTGTCTACCGCACGTTACATGAACAGGGTTAAAGAAATCGGGATGCGGAAAGTTATCGGCGCCAGAAGGTCTCAACTAATTAAACAATTCATTACTGAATCACTCGTGTTAACCTTCATTGCACTACCAATCACCTTAATTTTATATAATTTTATGATGCGTTCTCTAATGGCATACCTAAATGCTTCGGGTGATTTTGCAACCATGGATTTATTTAATAATCCTTTTATTATTCGAAAATTACTTTGGGTTACATTGGCGGTGGGCATATTTGCCGGAAGTTATCCTGCACTTTTCTTATCAGGTTTCAAACCGGTCGATGTTTTCAGAGCATCAAATATTGGAAGTAAAAAAGGATCCAGGTTACGCAAAGCATTGGTAGTCTCTCAATTTGCACTATCCGTTATTATGATTGTTTTTACCATCTCATTGAAAAGGCAAGGTGAGCATATACTTAAAAGCGATTTGAGTTACAATAGAGAGAATATACTCGCAGTTGCGCTTAACGGGGAGGCTAAAACAAATTCAAATTTACTAAAACAGGAATTACTGAGAAATTCAAGTATTACGGGAATATCGACTTCTGCAGCGTTACCGGGGAAATGGGAAACGGAAGGACAAGTTTTTGTTGAAACTGAAGCAAATGAAAATTCATGGACGGTAAATACGTACGGAATAGATTATAACTTCATAGAACTGGTTGGTCTTAAGATAATTGAAGGAAGAAGTTTTTCCGAAAAGTTTAACGATGAAAATAATTTTGTGATAAATCAGACCATGGTAAAACAATTGCAATTGGATTATCCGATTGGCAAGCAATTAATCTTTAACGGGAAAAAGGGAGAGGTAATTGGTGTAGCGAAGGATTTTATGTTTCGGGGGAGTTGGATGAAGCTGAATCCCGTAGTGCTATATTTGGATAAAAGCAACACAAACTATATGCTTGCCAAACTTGCCCCATCGATCGATATCAACAAACTAAAGAGTATAATAAAGGAAAAGTGGAGTGCTCTCTATCCGAACACACCATTTGATTCTACTACTTTAGAAGATTATTTCATGGAGCGTCATAGATCACTTTTTGATGTCTCTTTTATATTCAGCATCATTTATGTAATCACCCTGTTCATCGCCTGCATGGGAATTTTCGGATTGTCTGCTTTCATCACAGATAAGAGAAAGAAAGAGATCGGAATAAGAAAAACGTTAGGAGCTTCTACACTTAGTATTACCAGACTATTCCTTAACAGTTTCCTTAAGCAAATCATTCTCGCTGTTTTAATCGGGTCACCTCTTGCATATTTACTTACATCGGGTACAATAAATTATGGATGGGCATATAACAGCATAACCATAGGAATCGATATTTTTATCTTCACCGCATTAATCACGGTAATTGCCACTATTATTGCTGTTTCATCACAAACATTTAAAGCGGCACGAGCTAATCCTGTCAAGTCTTTGCGAACTGAATAGTGTCAAGAGATGAGATCCAGCAAAGCAGGATGATCTCTTAAACTGAATAATTCTTTTTAGATGGAGTCCACTTCTAAAGTGGGTTCCTTCTTTGGCTATTTTCAAGTGCTATAGTCTGTGTCCGCAATGGAATTTCATTATATTTGCTATCATGTTACAGATATCAAATAAATTATCTATCCCTGATAATGAAATTAAGATGACCGCGGTTCGGTCTCAAGGAGCCGGCGGACAGAATGTAAATAAAGTGGCAACTGCAATTCATCTCCGTTTTGACATCAATGCCTCTTCCCTTCCCGATATTTATAAAGAAAGATTGATAGACCTAAAAGACCGCCGCATAACCAAAGATGGCGTAATAGTTTTCAAAGCACAAAAGTATCGCACACAGGAGAAGAACCGTGAAGATGCTTTAAATAGGTTACGCAATCTGATTAGAAAAATCTTAACTCAGCCAAAGAAAAGAAAGAGGACAAAACCTACCGGCGAATCAAAACAAAAACGCCTGGATAACAAATCTAAAAGAAGTGGGTTAAAAGTGTTGAGAGAAAAAATTGAAATAGATAAATATTAAAGAGTATGGTATCTCTTAACCTCAAAAGCAATTAACAAAAAATTTCCCCCTTATTATCATATACCCTTACGCACTATTCTGGAAAGGGAACCTTTCCTAGTTTAGAACGACTAATTTATTCGGGATTCCGAATAATTACCTTTTAAGCTGTAAAAATATTTTCTATATTCCGAATAAATGAAATTAACAACTGGAGAGATCAATGAAAAAAGTACTTTCACGTGCAGATGAAATGGTTTTACTCAATGTCTGGCGATTAAAGGAGAACGCCTATGGTGTTACGATTAGAAAGATGGTTATCGATGCAACAAGCCAGGACTGGTCAGTCGGCGCCATTTACGATTCCCTTGAGCGGCTCACAAACTGGGAATATCTTACATCACAACAGAGTGACCCGACACCCGAACGTGGCGGCAAACGAAAAAGATTTTACCAGATAACCGAAGATGGGATGATGGCACTCAACGAACTACGGAAAGTTCAGGACACACTGTGGACTAGTCTCCCCAATTTGAGTACGGATACAAACTAACATTATGAGAACACCACCCCGCATAGCGAGATGGATTTTATCCGTCACAACCAGGAAGAGTAACCGTGAAATTATTCTCGGCGACTTCGAAGAATTTTACGATGAGATATTTTCCGAACGTGGGGCGTGGTTTGCTAATATCTGGTTTTGCTCTCAGGCGTTCAAATCAATTCCAAGATTTTTATTAACCTCCATTCTTTGGAATTTAATTATGTTCCGAAACTATTTTAAAATTACGTGCAGAAATTTCCTTAAACAAAAAATATATACTCTTATCACCCTTTCAGGATTGGCTATCGGGCTAGGTGTTTTCTTATTCTTTTTCAGGCTATTTTATTGGGCAGAGACCGCCGATACATTTCATAAAGATATTGATAATATTTTTATTGCAATTCAAAGATTCAATTCCGGAAATGAAGAACGGCATACAACTGATATTTCATTTCCATTACTACCAGCGCTTAAAAATGAGATCCCTGAAATAGAAAATTTCACCAGGATAACTCGGAAGGGCAAAATTATTGTATCGGGTGGTAATAAAATATTTTTCGAGAATAATATTTTGTTCGTCGATAAAAATTTCCTTTCTTTTTTCACTTTTAAGATGATTCTGGGTAATATCGAAACAATTCTTTCCGAACCTAATTCAATCGTACTAACACAATCATCCGCCGAAAAATATTTCGGAGACGCCTCACCTATCGGGCAGGTACTCACCTTAGATAATAAAACCGACGTTATTGTGACGGGCATTATTGAAGATATCTCAGCTAATCAATCAAATTCTTCCATTCGCTTTGATTTTCTTGTCCCATTGGAAACAGCACAATATATGTATGGTAAAATTGATGATTGGGAAATCTATAACCATGTTGGTTTTGTGAAAATAACTAACAAATTCAATATCAAACAAATTGAAGAAAAGCTGGAGGAACTGCGTAAAAAGTACTTTAAAAATTCTCTCAATTCACCTCAAAAAATATATCTTTACCCTTTTCAAGGTTTTATACATAACGCAATCTATATACAAAAATTCTGCGGCCACAGCGACATTATGATTTTTACAATCTTTTTCATTATGGGTACTCTTTTCCTTTTTATCGTAATCATTAACTACGTGAACCTAGCTACTGCAAGATATAGCGACAGGTTAAAAGAGATTGGCATTCGAAAAGTAATCGGTGCAAATAAATTGCATCTTTTTAATCAATTTTTAGGTGAATCAATTTTGATGGCATTATTATCTTTACCATTAGCTCTCATAGCTTATAATTTTGCTTCATCCGCTTTTATCGCTCGCATCGGAATAATACTGGATCTATCGCCTTGGTCAAATAATAATTTGCTTTTCATATTAGTCGCAATCTCCATACTAACAGGCTTTATTGCCGGTATCTATCCGGCTCTATTATTATCATCATTCCGTTCTGTTCAAATTTTAAAAGGAAAAATTCAATCTGGCAGAGGACAAGGGAGATTACGTAAATTATTGGTCTCTTTTCAATTTACATTTTCAATAATTCTAATTGTGTTAGCCCTGGTATGGAAAGGACAAACCGATTTCTTATACAGAGTTGATCTGGGATATGATAGAACAGGTGTGATTACAATTCCCTTGCACAATGAAATTAAAAATAATTTTCCCTTGATGAAAGAAAAATTTGAAAGTAACCCCGATATAGTTTCTGTCTCGGCTTCAACCTCTCCACCAGGAAACTGGGGAACCAAAGAGGATGTAATCCCGGAAGGAAAAAATTCGGACAATGCTATCAGGACATATTATTACGGGATTGAATATGATTTTATCAAAACCCTAAATATAAAATTAGTCGGTGGAAGAGCTTTTTCAATTTTCCATAACGATGAACATAGTTTGATCATTGATAAATTATTTGCCGAAGAACTTAACTGGGCTAATCCTATCGGGAAGAGATTGACCATCAATGATGTTACAGGGACTATTATCGGCGTAGTTGAGAATTTCCGTTTTAACGACACTTTTTTTCCGGCGGCTCCTACTCTCTTTTATCTCAAAAAAGATAATCTAAATTACATGTTAATTAAAGTTCGTAACTTTGGAAATATTCCCAAAGTTAACGAACATGTAAAGGAACTATGGAACGAACTTTATCCTAACACGCCTTATGAGTCTTTTACATTAGAAGATTATTTCGATAATATAAATTTTGACTCTACCAAAATCATTGCAGAGATCATCGGGTTACTCGGTTTAATTACAATTTTCTTTTCATGCCTTGGACTTCTGGCTCTTGCTTCGTATGAAGCCCGCAAAAGAACAAAAGAAATCGGTATACGGAAAATACTCGGCGCTTCTGTTTCAACGATTCTCATAATTTTGGCAAAAGATTTTTTAAAACTTATTTTAATTGCCAATATTATTGCAATACCTATCGCTTACCTAATATCTAAAAAACTTATTGATTTCGCATTTACTCTTAGAATGACAATAGGTCCCGATATTTTCATATTTACATTTTTGCTAACGTTAATAATCGCTCTTTTTACTATTACTACTCAAACCTATAAAGCGGCTCAAACCAATCCAGTTGATACATTGAAATATGAATAAATAATTTTAATATATAATGAGGATTTCAAATGTTAAAAAAAATATTTACCATCTTCATAATCACACTGTGTCCTATAATTGCTCAGAATAACATCGATAGTTTACATTCAAGCAATAAAAATATTCAAGAAGCGCTGAATTATTATAACAATGGTGATTTTAACACTGCGAAGATTCTGTTAGCCAATATCATTGATGGTAATGAAAAAAATTCAGAAGTGCACTATTACTTGGCTCATACACAATTTCAATTAAAAAATCTTGATGACGCAATTGAAGAATGCGAAAGGGCGGTTGAATTGGATAATAATAACGCAGATTATCATGCTACTCTAGGACAGTTATATGGCGAGGATGCTGCCGATGCCAGTATTTTCAGACTTCCCTCGTTAGCAAGTAAACTTAAAAAAGAAGCGGAAACAGCATTGAAGTTGAACTCTAATCATATCGATGCAAGAATGTTGTTGGCAAATTTTTATTTTCAGGCGCCCGGAATAGTTGGGGGCAGCTACGATAAAGCAATTGAACAAGCAACTATTGCCACAAAGCTTGATGAATGGCAAGGAAGACTTTTACTGATTAGAATTTACAATAAACTGGGAAAGTACGACGAAGCTGAAAGCGAATGTAAACTCCTTGAAGGAAAGGAATGCAGTAATACTGAGTTACAGTTAGTTTATTACAATGAGTATGGCTCAATATTGTTAAATAAAAATCTATTTGATGAAGCAATTAAAAAATACAAAATGGCTGTTTCTCTTGCCCCTGAAAAATCATGGACACATAATATTTTGGGAAATGCCTACTTGCAAAAAGGTCAATACAGCGAAGCAATAACTGAATTTAAGAACGCACTGAGTATTAATCCTAAATCAGAATATGCTAAGGAAAAGATGGAAGATGCAAACGAAAAAATGGCAAAGAAAAAGTAAATATTTTGTATAACACAATATATCTTCTAGTTAAATAGAAATGCAATCACCACCCCGCATAGCGAGATGGATTTTATCCGTCACAAACAGAAAGAGCAACCGTGAAATTGTTCTGGGTGACTTTGAGGAGTTTTATGAAGATGTCTATTCTAAACGCGGAGCTTTTTATGCGGATGCATGGTTTTACAATCAAGCATTAAAATCAATTCCAACATTTATAAAAACAACTTTATTTTGGGGGGGAACAATGTTTAAAAATTACTTAAAGATGGCGATTAGAAATTTTGCGAGAAACAAAGCAGTTACAACTATAAACATTTTGGGACTTTCAGTTGCATTAGCCTGCGCTACTCTGTTTTATCTGTTTGTTATCGATGAGTTATCTTACGACAAGTTTCACTCAAAATTTGACAACATTTATTCCGTTATCAATACCGATAATTATTTCAACTATAATTATAGGCATATCCCCAATGCAACAGGACCGGCATTAAAAGAATTCTTCCCTGAGATTAAACAACAGGTCCGTATCAGCAGAGATCATGCTATTATTAAACAAGGTAATAAAATTTTTAATGAAGACTTGTACCTGGTAGATGACAACTTTTTTGATATGTTCTCTTTCAAGACTATTGCGGGAGATCCGCAAACTATGTTGTCAAACGAAAACTCAATCGTCTTAACAGAAAGCGCCGCAGCCAAATATTTCGATGGAATAGATGCGCTGGGCAAACAAATAACGGTTACGTTTGGAAGTCAATCAAAGGAATTCATGGTTTCCGGTATTGCCGAGAATCCGCCGCATAATTCCACCATTCAATTTGAATTGCTCGCCAATATTCGCAATGTTGAATTATCGATGGGACCGGAAGCCTTAGCTTCATGGACGTGGCCGCGCAATCAAACTTACATTGAATTAAAAGATAATGTAAATCCAAAATCGATTGATATGCAAATGAACCGATTCGTCGAACAATATATGACTTCGGTCATTAATGATAGAAAAAGCAACGGTGCCTGGTTGAAAGAAGGAGAGACAATCATGTTTTGGCTGCAAAGCATGAAAGATATTTATCTTAAATCCGATTTTGTTGCCGGAAACGAATTCAGCAATATCAATAACTCAATTATTCTTGCAGCTATTGGATTTTTAGTTCTTCTCATCGCAGGCATTAATTTTGTCAACATATCAATCGGACGCGCTTCTACAAGAGCTTTGGAAGTCGGTGTTAGAAAAGTTTTAGGCGCCGAAAGACGCAATTTAATTATCCAGCATTGGATAGAATCTATTGCCACAGTAGCAATATCGATGATAGCCGGACTAATAATAACTTTTCTACTAATGCCTCTGTTTAATGAAATAGCAAGTAAACATTTCTTACCCGCGGATATTTTTTCATTGCAAAACTTAGGCGTGATATCAATAGCAGTCATTGTAATCGGAATTGCGGCAGGTAGTTTCCCAGGGATTGTTATTTCAAGATTCCAACCTGTTGAAATTATGAAAGGCAAATTGAAAGTCGGTGGTAATAATATCTTAACCAAATTTATGATTGTTATTCAATTCTCCGTATCCGTTTTTTTAATTATCTCCACACTAACAATGAATAAGCAGCTTGATTTTATAAATTCAACCGACCTTGGATTTGATAAAGATGGTATTATTACATTAGCAACTAATGAGCGGGATTTTAATATAAACGATAAAATTTTCAATCTGATTAAAACAAAAGCTGAAAATTGCAGAGACATTGTTTCAGTATCTGGCTGTGTGTTCCCGTTTTCAGAGGCGGAAGGTGAAGGCATGCTAAATATAAACGGTAAGCAAGTACATTATAATTTTACGGCTGTTTATTATAATTATGTCAAAACCATGGGAATGACTTTGGTTGCCGGCCGTGATTTCTCTCCCGATATTTCAACTGATATCGATGCAATAGTCGTAAATGAAGAGTTCGTAAAACGACTTGAACTTGATGACCCGATTGGGACGAAAACGCCCGGTGGATCGACAATTATTGGGGTAGTGAAGGATTACAATTACCGATCGCTTCAAAATAAAATCGAGCCCGTTATTCATTGGATAGATACTCGATGGGGAGCATATACTTTACTTTTCCGCATTTCTACAAAAAATGTTACCGGGGCGCTTGCCGAAATCGAAAATATCTGGAAGGAAGTTGTACCCAATAAACCGTTTGATTACAAATTCTTCGACGAAGAACTGGCAACGCGTTATGCAAAAGAACAAAGATGGAGTTCAATAACTTTTTATTCATCACTGCTGGCAATATTTATTACATGTATTGGCCTTGTCGGAATGACGTCGATTATTACGGACAGGAAAATGAAAGAGATCGGTATCAGAAAAGTATTAGGTGCATCTGTTAATCAAATATCACAAAACTTGTTCGGCAATTTTTTAATTCTAATAGGGATTAGTTATTTAATCACTTTCCCTATCGGATATTATTTGATGAACAAATGGCTCGAGGATTTCGCTTATCGAACAGAGATCGGAATAGATATTTTCCTAATTGCCGGTGTTGTGTCTTTGTTCATTACAATTTTCACAATTAGTTATCAGGTATTCAAAGCTGCAAGATTAAATCCGGTGGATACGTTAAAATATGAATAAGCCGCCACGCATAGCGAGATGGATTTTATCCGTCACAAATAGAAAGAGTAACCGTGAAATTGTCCTCGGCGACTTTGAGGAATTTTATGATGAAATTTTAGCAGAACACGGAGCATTGTTTTCGTATGTGTGGTTTTATATACAAGCATTAAAATCAATTCCGAAATTTCTAAAATCAACATTTTACTGGGGGGCGGTTATGTTTAATAGTTATATTAAAATTGCATGGCGGAACATTCGAAAACATTTTTTCACTTCGGCAACGAATATCATCGGGTTAGCGCTTGGAATGGCTTGTTGCATTCTCATGTTGCTGTGGGTACACGATGAATTGAGTTTCGATTCCTTCCACGAAAACGGATCGCAAATTTACCGCGTCATTTCCGAAATTCATAGTAATGAGGGTGTTTCTTACAATGCACGCACACCGAATGCACTATCTCCCGTTTTAAAAGAAGATTTTCCGGAGGTTGTAAATTCAATCAAGTATCAAGCTTACGAAAATTGGTTTATCAGCGCTAATGAGAAAACATTTACAAATACAATGTTTGCAGCGGTTGACCCTGAGTTTTTCGATATGTTCTCTTTCCCTTTCCTGAGAGGCAACCCGAAAGAGTCACTGGCGGATAACTCATCGATAGTAATAACAGAAAAAATGGCGCATAAATACTTCGGCGATAAAGACCCGATGGGCGAGACCGTTACTCTTGTAAATTCGGATTTCACCATTACCGGAATTATACAGGATGTTCCTGAAAACTCCCACTTGCAATTCGACTGCGCTATTCCTGTAAACAATATCCAACGGTTTAATCACCAGGATTTTTCAAGCTGGGAGCAGACTTTTTTCTATACTTATATAATGACAAACAAGAATGTTCAAAAACCCGATTTGGAAGCTAAACTCTATAACTTGCTTGAAAAATATACTTCCAAATCTTCCATCAAGTTAACATTACAACCTCTGGAAGATGTTCATCTTAAATCAACATTTGAGGGAGACAGTGATAATTATAACCAGGGTAATATTCAATACGTTTATATATTCATAATAACTGCATTATGTATTCTTTTGGTTGCTTGTATCAATTATATGAATATTGCAACTGCCAAGTCGGGGAACCGCTCACGTGAAGTTGGAATGAGAAAAGTGATCGGTGCATCCAGGTTTAGTATCGGCATGCAATTCTTAGGTGAATCTTTACTGATTTGTCTTTTCGCGCTGCTCCTTGCGGTTAGTATAGTATATTTTAGTCTCCCTATTTTTAATGAATATACAAGTAAAAATTTAACTCTCGATTTCTTGTCTAATGGATTTTTTATTTTCAGTCTCATCATTGTAACTATATTCACCGGACTTATCGCCGGCAGCTACCCCGCTTTTTTCATTTCATCGCTCAAACCAATAAAGGTATTAAAGGGTGCGAATGAATGGACAAAAGGAAGAGGCTGGTTCAGAAAAGTTCTTGTTGTAACTCAATTTGTTTTTACAACCGTATTACTTATTATCTCTTTCACTATGTATGACCAACTGGATTTCATCCGGAATAAAAACCTTGGGTTCGAAAAAGATTACGTGGTTAGCGTCCTGAATTATTTCAGAAGCGTTGAACCGGAAGTATTAAGAAACGAGCTTCTGAAATATCCCGGGATATTAAATGTAACTTTTTCAGTTCCCCCTTCCACTCCTGGTATTCGCGCTAAAGATGAATATACCTGGAGCGGTAAAAGCTCCAATGATATTGTATTGACTTTAACTATACCTGTCGATTATGAATATTTGAATACTTTTAAAATCCCGCTTAAAGAAGGAAGATTTTTCTCAAAAGAAAGATCGACAGATAATACCAATTTTGTGATAAACGAAGCTGCCGCAAAGGCAATGGGACTTTCTTCTCCGGTTGGAACACAATTAACTTATACTAATCCGTATTATGGTACGATCAACGGTGAAGTTATAGGTGTAATTAAAGATTTTCATCAAAATTCTCTTCATACTCCTATTGAGCCAATAGTTGTCTCCCCCGCTACCGAGTGTTGGTGTATCTGCTTAAGGTTCGATCCGAAAGACGTTTCAGGTAGTCTGAATTACTTACAAAGTCTTTGGGATAAATATGTTAATCCGGATTTCCCGATGTTGTATAGTTTTATAGACGAAGACATCAATAAGTTTTATAAAGAAGAACAGACTGTCGGCTCGGCGTTTACAATATTTACTTCACTGACAATGATTATTGCATGTCTCGGACTGATAGGGTTGGCTTTCTTCATGACTGAAAAACGAACAAAAGAAATCAGCATAAGAAAAGTTTTAGGGGCCACTGTTTCCGGTATTACCGTGATGATATCAAAAGAATTCATCAAATGGGTAATGATAGCAAATTTAATTGCCTGCCCTTTGGCATATTTTCTGGTAAATAAATGGCTGGAAGGATTTGCCTACAGAGTTACGGTTGAGATTTGGACATTCCTGTTAGTTGGAATTATTACTGTAGTTGTAGCCCTGCTTACAGTTATCTATCAATCGCTGAAAGCGGCAGCCGCGAACCCAGTTGATAAAATAAGATACGAATAACATTGATGAGAAAACCACCACGCATAGCGAGATGGATTTTGTCCGTCACAAATAGAAAAAGCAACCGTGAAATTGTTCTCGGCGACTTCGAGGAATTTTATGACGAATTGTACTTCGAACGCGGCGCGTGGTTTGCAAATATTTGGTTTTACAAACAGTT
>CAZKNM010000038.1:0-1120 GCA_964554135.1 uncultured Melioribacteraceae bacterium | reverse complement strand
TTAAAAACTATGTAAAATTAGCTTTCCGAAATATTATCAAACATAAAGGTTATTCCCTTATTAATATAACGGGTTTGGCATTAGGTATAGCCTGTTGCCTGCTGATATCGGTTTATATTATGTTCGAACTTAGCTTCGATAAATATCACGTTGATAAAGAAAGGATATTCCGAATAAATCAAGAATTTACAGATCCGAACGGTATAGGAACAACATGTCAATCTGGAGCGCCGTTAGGGCCAACCCTGAAAGATAATTTTCCCCAAGTCGAATATTATGCGCGCGTTATGGACATTGGCAGTGGGCTGGTGAAGAACGGGAACATCAGCTATTATGAAGACAAGCGTTTATACACAGACAATGACCTTTTTAAAATTTTAACAATTCCCTTCCTACAGGGAGATCCCAAAACCGCATTACTCCGACCAGCAACGATTGTAATTACCGAAAGTATCGCAAAAAAATATTTTGAGAATGAAAACCCTCTCGGAAAAACAATTACACTCAGAACAAAGGAATATGAAATTACAGGAATAACAGCTGATCCTCCGCGGAATACTCATTTTCATTTTAACATGCTGATGTCATTGAAGACATTGGAAGTCTCAAGTAATTATCCATTCAAACCTTGGTTCCTTTGTAATTTTCACACATATATTAAATTGGCTCCAAACACAGGTGCTACCGCTTTTGCAGCACAGATTGATCCCGCTCTCAATAAATATTACAAAGATGAATTGGGTGTAGGCGAATCCCTTCGATTCTTATTACAACCGGTACCTGGTATCCATCTATATTCGCAACTTGGTGATGAACTAGAGCCTCCCGGCAATCCTACGGCAATTGCAATATTCGCTTTGGTAAGCATTTTTATTTTACTCATTGCATGTATCAATTTTATGAACCTTGCAACCGCGAAATCGGCAATGAGAGGAAAAGAGATCGGTATGCGAAAAGTATCCGGCGCCGCAAGAAACCAGTTGATGTTTCAATTCTTAAGCGAAGCCTTTATCATGTCCTTAATTTCTATTGCATTTGCAATCATAATTATTGTTGCGGCTTTACCTCTATTTAATACAATAGCAGGAACGTCATTCATATTCAATGATTTTCTCAATCC
>CAZKNM010000037.1:0-24697 GCA_964554135.1 uncultured Melioribacteraceae bacterium | reverse complement strand
GCCTTCATAAAAATAGAACATGTTTAACAATAGCTAAGTTAATATATTTGTCATTATGGATTCATCGATTATCGACAAAATAGTATCACAGGTATTCATCGAAAAAGCTTTATATGATTTCTACAAAGTAGGAGAAACATGTAACGGGTGGGAAAGAAATGTTGTCGATCAACCAACGGCAGTTAAGAAAATCATTGATCATGGTGCCGATAGAATTGCCGCCGGTTTAGGAGTAGGTAAGAATATTGAAGATAAAAGTATTGCTAGATTAATCGACCACACCTTATTGAAACCCGAAGCTACGAAGGACGACATTATAAAATTATGTAATGAGGCGAAAGAATATGAATTTGCATCTGTCTGCGTGAATTCATGTTTCGTTCCTCTCTGCAAAGAATTGTTACACGGAACACGTGTGAAGGTATGTACTGTAATCGGATTCCCTTTAGGTGCTGCAACGACTCACACAAAAAGGATAGAAGCTGAAGAAGCTCTTCAAAATGGTGCGCAGGAAATCGACATGGTGATGAATGTTGGTATGCTTAAAAGCGGCGAATATAATTATGTTTTTAATGATATAAATCAAGTCGTATTAGCCGCTAAAAAATATAAAGCAGTATGCAAAGTTATTTTGGAAACTGCTCTTTTAACGGATGAAGAAAAAATAAAAGCCTGTCTTATCGCTAAAGAAGCAAAAGCGGATTTCGTTAAAACCTCTACGGGATTCAGCAAAGGAGGAGCAACGGCCGGTGATGTTGCATTGATGAGGTATGTTGTTGGCAGTGCCGTCGGTGTGAAAGCATCCGGTGGAATACGAACCCTCGAAGATGCTTCTGCGATGATTGAAAGTGGTGCGGATAGAATCGGTGCAAGTGCAAGTGTTAAAATAGTAACCGGTGAGAAATCCGGATCGGGTAATTACTAGTGGTAATTGATTTAGTCCTCACAAAAACCGACGATGGATATAATTCGGAAATCCCTTCCATAAAAGGCTGTGAAAGCTGGGCTCATGGTGAAGATGAGGCCATTAATAAAACTCTTGAACTGGTAAGGTTTTATTTGAAAATTCCCGCAAAGAATAAAATTATTGTTGATAAAGCCCGCAGAGAGCTGAATGTAACCATTTATAAATTAGTCTTTGAAAAAGTATAGTATGCGGTTATTCAAGACAGAGAAACGGCTTGAGAAAATAACCTCGGTTATTAAATCACAGCAGCATTCATTGGGAGTTATCTTAGAAAATATTCACGATCCTCATAATGTAAGCGCCATCTTTCGAACGTGTGATGCAGTGGGTGTTCCGAAGGTCGGACTTTTATATACAAAAGAAAGCTTTCCGCAGCTCAGCAAAATATCCTCTTCTTCTGCAGTAAAATGGATTGGTAAAGAAAAATTCGACAATACAAAAAATTGTTTCAGTTATTATCATGGAAAGGGGTTTAAAATCTTTTCTAGTCTTTTATCCGAAAGAGCAGTTAACCTTTATGACATTGATCTTACTCAAAAAATCGCATTCGTGTTTGGGAATGAGAACCGGGGTGTTTCCGAAGAAGCAGCAGAATTAGCTGATAATGTTTTTTATATTCCCATGCGCGGGATGATTCAAAGCCTTAATGTTTCGGTAGCCGCTGCAGTTACTTTATATGAAGCTCAAAGACAAAGAGCATTGAAGGGTATGTATGAAAAGAGTGAGTTATCTGAGGAAGAAATCGAAAAACTTATTGATGAATGGTGCCGAAAGTGATTAGGAAATTCGATAGTATTGATGCGGTACATGGCACCTTAAACCTGCCTGGCGATAAGTCAATCTCTCACCGCGCTCTGATGTTTGCTGGTCTTGCAAAAGGAAAATCGATTATTCATAACTGTTTGGCTTCAGCGGATATTGATTCAACAATAAGTTGTCTATGTGCGCTTGGTGTACCGATAGAAAGAAATGATGATTTTGTGATTGTTGATGGACGTGGTTTTAAAGGTTTCCATAAGCCTACTGCTCCTTTATATGCTGGCAACTCCGGTACAACAGCGCGTTTAATGAGCGGCATTCTTGCTGCGCAGAATTTTGAAGCAACTATTACCGGTGATGAATCGCTGTTAAAACGACCGATGAATAGAATTATCGAACCTCTTAAATTAATGGGAGGGGAGATCTACTCCGCATCGAATGATTTATTGCCGCTGCACTTTCGACCCTCGCAAGGTTTGAAAGCTATGCAATATAAGCTGACGGTTGCGAGTGCACAGGTAAAAAGTGCAATAATATTAACCGGACTTCATATTGAAGATGAGACCATAATAGTTGAGCCAATCGCAACGCGCAATCACACTGAGAATTTATTGAATCTCCACGTTGAGAAGGAAGGAGATAGTAACAAAATTTTCGTATCCAAGGTGAGCTATCCAAAACCGTTTGAAATATTTATACCGGCTGATACTTCATCAGCGGCCTTTTTCATAGTCTTATGTTTGTTATTGGAGAACTCAGAACTTAGAATCAATAATATACTTCTTAACGAGACCAGAATCGGATTTCTCAATATCTTAATGCAAATGGGTGCGAATATTGAAATATTAGGTAAGAAAGAGACTTTCAGAGAATCCTACGGTGATATTCTTGTCAGAAGCAGTAAACTACACAACATTTCTATTGAGAAAGAAAATATTCCGAATTTTATAGATGAAATTCCAATACTTACCATTGCCGGTATTTTTGCAGAAAGGAATTTTGAAGTACGAGGTTCCGAAGAGTTGAGATTTAAAGAGTGTGATCGTATTGCTGCAGTTTGTAACAATCTGAGAAGTGCTGGACTAGATGTCATCGAATATGATGATGGTTTTTGTGTGTCTGGTAAGTTAAGGAAGAGAGAAGCTGTTTTCGAAAGCTATAACGATCATAGGATAGCAATGGCCTTTACGATTTTTGCATTGTTGCTGCCGGAAGGGGGGAGTGTAAAGAATTATGATTGTATTAATATTTCCAATCCAGATTTTCTTCTTCAGTTAGAATCAATTTAGAAATAACTCTTCATAGATTAATTTTTTTGAAATTAGAATTGCGAAGTGGATTTGTTGTTAAATAATGAGTCAGTTTTAAGTCTTACAAATGAAAAATATTCTAAAAAAAACTTTCATTCAAACATAAGAATAATAGGATTTTATACTACTCTAAGAATATTGTACGTCAACTTTTCCCTTGCAGAATATTTCAGAGGAGACTGAATCACAAAATGGCATCATTAAAGGATTTTGATATTGATGATATAAGACAACGTGTTAACTACTACAATAAACTGGATGAGCAAATCAATTTATCTGACGATGTCAAGTATCTCTCGGATTTTAAATTAAGGAAAAAGCACAAGGTTTATTTTTTCGATAGCTATGAATATACTAGATACTTTAATCCTTCTTTAAGAGCCGCATTTAAATTTGGGGATTTCACAAAGGTGCCTAGTGAACCTACTATTGTAAAAAGCAGGCCTATTTATGGTGATAATAAAAATTCCGTTATTCTTAATCTGGCTAAGGTTCGACATTTCTCCTTTATAAAGGATAGAAAGGATTTCAGAAACAAGAAAAACATGCTTGTTTGTCGGAACTATGCAAATCAACCTCACCGGATTAAGTTTCTGGAAATGTATATTAATCATCCACTTTGCAACATTGGTAAGATAAATAAGAATCATGGTCATCTGCATCTGCTGAGGGATATAATGACTATTGAGGAACATCTGGACTATAAATTTGTTCTTTGCATTGAGGGGAACGATGTTGCCACAAATCAAAAGTGGGTTATGTCATCCAACTCTTTGGCCGTAATGCCTAAACCTAAGTATGAAACTTGGTTTATGGAGGGGATGCTGATTCCAGACTATCATTACGTTAAGCGTACCGATGAGGCCCATGCAATAATAAATAATGCCCATCGATACATTGAACAATTTAAGAATAAGAAACAGGAGGACTTGATTTCTTTGCTTGTGCTTGAGAAGTATTTTACTAAAACGGGGTAAAAGGATATAAACAAATATTTAGATTTAATACTAGCATTGCAAGAATAGATTTTTTAATAAAATTCAATTCCGATTTTATACTTCAGGTGAATTCAATTTCAAAATAACTTTTCGCGGAATGTTTTATAATTCTAAAATCTGATGTTCGAATTTGTTTATTGCTACTTCACTAATTATCCATTTAATTATATCCAATCCATACTTATTTGCGAAGTAAATAAAATTTAATTCTCGTTCCTGAAGATTTTTATTTGGGAAGAAGCTGGTTTTTGTTTTAGTCAACTGCCGCAGAGCAGCCTCGAACCTGTGCTTTTGGGCATTCTCTGTTTTCAATTTTAGCTGTTCTAATATTTGTTCGATTTTTTGTAGTGTCTTTTGTGATGAATCATCCAACGTTTTATCTATCGTTAGTACCAATTTCCGCAATTCATCTATAGGCGTTTTAATTTTCTCAGAGCATTCTTCAAAAACAGTATCGAGATTAATTTCCGATAAGGAACTGATAATTTTATTTTCAAGATCGTCGTATTCCTTAAAAACCTCTTCATAAGTTATTCTATATTTATTAAGTATGTCTTTTATATTTTTTTCTACAATCGTAACGGAAGATCTAGGATAGATAAAAGGAGGTTCAATTCCGTAAGAATTATAAAGCGGCATAACCTGTGCAAAGTAACTTATTTCACTTGGACCGGCGACGTAGAAGATGGTAGGGAGTAGATAGTCCTGACAAATGGGTCTCAACAATACATTCGGACTGAAGCGCTCAGGTTCGGTTTCCAAAATGCTTAAGATTTCTTCTTTAGGAATTTTTTTCCTTTTGCCTTTCGGTCTGAATTCGTCTTCGACGGGCTCTAAAAGTAGTCTTTCATTGTCTTCTAATAGAAAAAGATTTATCGGTTTAATTTTTACTTGAGTGTGATAAGATTCGTCAAGTTCGGCACTCCGTTCAACCACGGCAGCAGCATGATTTCTAAAGTCCTCAATTTCTTTTCTAAATATAGGTTTAAGCATTTTTTTTACATCAACGTCTAGAGGATCGAAAATTATTAATCCTTGATCGTCAAAAAGGTCAAATAATAAATTTCTGAAAGCACCTCGAAAGCTTGCACCTTTTTTGTAGTGGGAGCTCAAAAGGTCAATTACTTCATTTTTGTATTCTGTGTCTCTTAATACTTCGCTTAGTTTGGCAAAGACTGTATCAAGATTATCGTTAAAGAGTAAGTTGCCGACGGAGCCTCTATTTGCTTCTGGGGGAAGTCCGTCATCGTAACCAATATTGGTTTGCTCATTATTATTATTGATAATATTTATCGATCGAACCTCATCAAGATCATGGTCGTCTCCTTCCAGCCAAAAAATGGGAATAAAGTGGTATTCATCGAAATTTTCTTTCAAATATTTACAAAGCTTAATAGCGGTTATTATTTTATAGAAAGTATATAACGGACCCCCGAAAATCCCGAGTTGCTGGCCTGTAACGACTGCTAAGGTTTTTTCCGATGAGAGGAGTTCTATATTGTGCCGAGTCTGTTTTGAAATCTTAAAACCTTCATATTGAGATTTGATGATTTCCGAAATTCCTTTTCTGTTTAGATGAATATTGGAGGATATCCTAGCAAAGAACTCCGGATACATTTCTAGATTTCTGAAATTTTTTTCAAAAAATCTAGATACATTTTCATAATTGTATAGGTATTCGAGAAATAGATTTTGGTGACCGGGAATGTCCTCGAATTTTATATACATTAATTCCTCTCTATTTATCGGTATAAATATTTTTGCCCTAAAGATAAGAAATTATTTTCGATTATATTTATTAAACTTTGATTTGAAACAAGTGCATTGACGATTTTCATAATTTTGGGAATGGTGTATACAAATAGTAGGATTTTTTAGGAAAGTAAATCTCTCTTCAAATTATTTTCTATTTCCTCCAATTCTTCTATAAGAAATGTCCATTTTGAATATGATATAGTGAGTCTATTTTTCACTTCTTCATATTCCGAATTTTTCATCTTCGAAATTTCTGGATTGCTGAATATTTCTTCCTTTGTTAATTCGTGTTCGATTTTGGATTTCTGTGATTCCAGTTGAACAATATTTTCTTCCAAGCTTTGGATTTTTTCTTTTATATCCTTTGTCATATTGTAGCGTAATTGTCTCTTTTCTGCTTCTGTTCTTTTCATATCTTTTCTAGTATTTCTCTTTAATTGATTATTACTGGTTGTATTTATCTGTTTAAAGAATTGCTCTTCCTTTTTCTTCTCTAGATAATAGTCGATGCCTCCGTAATAGCATTTTACGTTGTTATTTCTTACTTCAAAAACTTTGGAAATGATAGGGCGTAGGAAATCTATATCATGAGAAACTAAGATTAAATTCCCTGGGAAATTAATCAAAGCTTCTTGAAGTATTTTTTTTGAGGAATAATCCAGATGATTAGTCGGTTCATCGAGGATAATAAAATTAGCTTTAATTAAAAGAATTCTGGCAAGTGCGACACGGCTTTTTTCTCCCCCGGATAAAACACGGACTTTTTTGAAAATATCATCAGCACTGAAAAGGAATGAACCCAATAAATTTCTTAACTGCCCAGGAGTATAGTTATCTGATACTTCCGCCATTGTATCGATAATATCTTTATCCAGATTCAAAGTTTCAGTTACTTCCTGAGCATAATATGAGATAAACGTATTATACCCGATGATTACTTCTCCTTTGTCAGGTTTTAATTTATTTGCAATTATTTTGGCGAGAGTGGTTTTCCCGGCGCCATTGGGTCCCACAACCGCAATTTTTTCTCCGCGTTCGATTTTAATATATATTTTTTCAAATACTGTTATGCTCCCAAAAATTTTTGAAATGTCCTTGAGTTCTATTGGAATTGCACCGCTTCGAGGGGGTGCAGGAAATTTAATATCAATTTTATCTTCTTTCTCACTTAGATCGATCCGTTCAATCTTTTCGAGCATTTTAATTCTACTCTGCACCTGCCTTGATTTTGTATTCTTATATCGGAATCTTTCAATGAATCTCTCAATCTCCTTTATCCTCTTTTGCTGGTTTGTTGCCATTGCCTCAAGTTGTCTATCTCTTTCATCTTTGAATTTCAAATAATTATCGTAATTTGAATTGAAGAGATTTACTTTGTGATCGAATATTTCCAAGGTCTTATTCGTAATTTTATTGATAAAGTATCGATCGTGCGAGACAATTATTAATGCACCTTCAAAATTTTCTAGATAATCGATTAACCATTGCAGTGAATCGATGTCAAGGTGATTTGTAGGTTCATCAAGCATTATCAAATCGTTTTTTTGCAAGAGTATTTTTGCAAGCTCTACTCTCATTAGCCATCCGCCTGAAAATTCTTCGAGTCTTCTTCCATAATCTTTTTCGGAAAATCCGAGACCGGTTAAGATTTTTTTTACGTTAGCGTCAGATCCGTAGAAATCAATATCTTCCTTTCGGTGCTGAATATCACCCAATTGGTGTATGAGTAGGTTCCTTCTATTTTCGGTAAGATCATACCTCTTCAATTCTGAATTGATATATTCTTCATTTTTAGTAATTTCTTGTATTTCCTGCAGAGCGGATTTTACTGCGTTAAATAATGTATTGTCTTGGAAGGAAACGAACTCCTGTGGCAAATATCCGATTTTTATGCTTTTCTGTTTTTGTACATCTCCTGCTTCCGGTTGATTAAACCCAGCGATGATTCTCAATAATGTAGTTTTACCTGTGCCGTTAGCGCCCACAAGGGCTATCTTATCATTTTTATTTATTTTGATATTTGCATATTCAAATAAATATTCGCCCGAAAACTGAACAGAGAGATTTATTAAATCTATCATTTTTAATGTGTTATTATCATGAGGAAGATTATCGTCGGAGTACAGCAACTTTAGTCTTTGCTACATCATTTGCTTCATCATCATAAGCCACGATGATATAAACACCGCTTGCTACGAAGTTACCGTTGCTGTCCTTGCCGTCCCAGGAAGCCATTCGACCACCCGGTGTTTGAAAAGCATCAATTAAGTTTCCGTCTATTGAAAATATTTTTATTTCCGAATTCCTAATGAGTCCGTCTATAGTAAGCTGCACGGTATTGTTCTGCCCTATAACAAATGGATTTGGATAAACAAAAAGCTCTGAAAAGCTATCCAAAGGTTGAACTGCTTCTGTTGATAATGAAGTTAAACCATAATCCGATCCTATATAAATAATTCCATTATTCTGATCGAATGCTAAGCTTTTAATTTGATCGCTCGGCAAAGGACTGTTTTGTGTGTCATAATGTTCAAGTATTCTTACTCCATCTGAAGACATTAAGAACAAACCTTGGTTTGTGCCTACCCATTTTCTATCTAATGGATCAACAACAATCGCGTTTATAGTCTGCTGTACCAAAGGAAATGAACTAGACATTTGTGTTGTCGGTTGTGCGGGATTTTGAATAATATTAACACCTTTATTTGTCCCAACCCATATTGCACCACGGAGATCCAAGGCTAAAGCAGTAATCATATCACTGGTGAATTCACTGGAACTAATAAACTCATATGTATCATCGGCAGGATTATTCAGTGTATGATTCTCGTTAAAATAGTAAAGTCCGCGATTACCGATTGTCACAGCAAACCACTTAGTATCGTACTGATCTATTAGAAGATGTTCAATTATCATATTTTCGGTAATTGCCGGATTATCGAATTCGTAATGATACCAAGTCCCATTTGTTGTTAACACACTCAACGGTTTTCTATTTGCGGATTGAAAATTAAGAATCCATATGTTGTTCTGGGAATCTACAATGAGATCACGCACTACAAGAAAATTCGGATCTGATGGTATGCCTACTAAGTCGGTGTTATGTGTATTGAAGATTTCAAAAGTGCCGTTTACGTAATGAGCGAAACCGTTTCCCCAGTTGGCGAAATATTTTGTATTATCGGGAGCGGAATAAACAGTATGATAAGCATTGCTCAATAATTCGGGATTGCTTTGTACATCATAGGTTGTCCATGAAATACCATCGTATTTAAAAATTCCCACCCCGGTTTCGTCTCTTCCGCTTCCAGCCCATACAATGCCTTCGTTATCAACAGTTATACTCTGGAAGGAATTTGACTGCGGACTGTTCGGGAAAATTAATTCTACATTGCCATTGGTATACTTGATAACCCCCTTGTTTGAGGAGATATAAAAAACATTATTTTCAATTTCGAATTTAGAAAAATCTCTTACCCAATCCGAATATGTTAAATAAGTGATGGAATTTTCGTATCTGTAAAGATTATTTTTTAATAGTATAAAGAGAATGTTATTATCAATAGCGATGTCTTTTATGTCTGTTCCACTAAATAAAAATGAATTCCAGTTGTTGCCATCGAATTGAAATAATCCTCTATCGGTTGCTAAGATAAGCGAACCGTTCAAATTTACAATTTTGTAAGTCGTATTTGCATTGACTGTATATGAGGTCCATGACTCCGGTGCAGATAAATTATTCGCACCTATATTCGAAATTGCTACTCCTTTGCTTGTGCATGCATATATTCTGGAATTTTTATAGATACTATTAACAGTTGATTCGGTAGGGAAGTCTCCGAACTTGACGGTAGTTTCGATGAACTCATAGGAGCCTGAGTTGATCAAAGATAATCCAAAATCGGTTGAAACAAAAACAGTGTCACCGCTTATAGTCAGAGAGTTTATCTTTTTTTGACTTTTATCCGAATTGTAGATATCTAGTATTTTCTTTATTGTATTTGTTGATGGATTATATACATTAATTATACCTTCCTGCGTGCCGAACCAGGTTTTACCTTCATCATCAATTGCAACTGAAGTGAGTATGTGACTACTAAGCCCGCTGCTTTTGGTAAGTTGTAGATATGAATTATCTGAGAAATTAAAATAAAAGGCGCCGCCTTGGGTTACTGCCCAAAGACCTTCGGAGACAACTGCTGATTGAATTACATTTTTCATATCAGTATATATGTTCCATGAACCGATCTTTTGAGCAAAGATAAAAGGTGAAAAAATTAGAAGTATAATTAAGGCATTCCTTTTTATCATAATATAATCCTATAAATTATCAGAGTGATTATTTATTCTTACAGTCTGAATTTGTGAAATACAATGAAAATATTTCCAACGACTCAATATTTGATATCTTGATGAACAAATTTAATATTTTTTTTGTATCCAAAAAGTATAAAATGCTTTTCCGAATCTTTACTGCACGTACAGTAGCATATGATGCTGATTGTATCTTAAAGAGAATAGTCCATATATGAGTTATAGTAAAAATAGAATTGTAGAGGTTAAATCATAGGCGTGATGATTGTTAATTTTCCTTTAATAGCATTTTTCGCATTGCTTCAACTGCGGAAGTAGAAATGCAATATCGTCCGAAATTTTCTTCATCCTCTTTAACACCACCATGGTAGTCCGAGCCACCCGATTCCAATATGCAATATTGGTGTACAATACCCCGGTAGAACTTAACTTGATATTGGTTATGAGAAGGGTGAAGGACCTCTATTCCGTCAACGCCTGCTTTAATAAAGTGAAGGAGAATGGATTCATTGACATTTCCGGGATGAGCAATAAAAGACAGTCCTCCTGCATCGCTGATTAATTTTAATGCGCTCTGAGGCGATACGTGTATTTTTCTTTCATAGGCAGGGCCGTTATCCCTCAGATATTTCTCAAAAGCTTCATAATAATTGTTTACTAAACTTAATTCTGCCATTGTAGATGCAATATGAGGTCTTCCTAATGCCGAATTCTTTGCTCTTTGGATAACATCATCAATTGTGATGTTTAAACCGAAATTTCTAAGTTTTTGAATGATTCTCTTGGCCCGATGGTATCTCTCCTCTCTAAAAAAATTAAGGTATTTGTGAAGTTCTTGGTCCTGTATATTAAAAAAATAACCAAGAATGTGTATCTCCTTGTTATCGATATCTGTACTTATCTCAACACCGGGAATGACCTCGATTCCTAAATCTTTACCCACAATTATTGCCTCTTCCAATCCGTTGATACTGTCATGATCCGTGATACTGATAATGTTGAGTCCGAGAGAATGTGCTTTATTGACAAGCTCAGTAGGTGATAAAGCTCCATCGGAATGGTTTGTATGAGTGTGTAAATCGATTCTGCATTCTTGCATCGTTAAATGAAAGTTTCCTTAAATTTTTCGTAATTAAGAATGCGCAGTTTCGATCCCTCTAATTCAACAAGACCTTTTTTTGCAAAAGAATGCAAAGTTCTTGAAATTGTCTCTCTCGAAGTACCTGCCATGTTTGCCAGATCTTGTTGCAGTGGTAATTTTTCTATTTCTACTACACCTTGTTTTATTTTTCCGATATCATCTGCTAATTGTAGGATTACAGTCGCAACCTTACCTTCGGCATCTTTAAGAGATAGGGATTTAATCTTCATATCTGCAGCTCGAAGGCGCTGTGTTAGTTCATAGAGTAATGCTATCGAAATTTCCGGATGGTCTTTTAGCAATTCGAGAAAGTCTTTTCTCTGAATGATAAATAATTCCGAATCTTCAAGAGCAGTAACTGTTGCTGAACGTGTTAATCCATCTAGTATTGCCATCTCCCCGAAAAAGTCGGATTCGTTAAGTATACTGAGAATAACCTCTCTGCCGTCGTTACTTGTTCTGGAAACTTTTACTTTCCCATTAATTATTACAAAAAGGGCTGTACCAACTTCCTCTTCCATTAGTATTACAGTATCCTTTGTATAAACTTTCTTACTTCCAACTTGAGCTATTTTATCTAAGGTTTCCTTTGGGAGTTCCGCAAATATTGGTACGTACTCTAGAACATTCGATAGTGAAAACATAATTTCCCCTCTTGTTTTTCTAAAATCGTATGATGAACATAATATTTATAAATAAAAATACTTAATAATGCAAGGATTTAATTTCCCAAAATGATAAAAAATTTTCTGGACTAGCAAGTAATTATTGGTTGAAATTGGTGGTGCAGCATAAATTGTTTATTCTTCATCAAATAGCTATATTTATCCAGAAGTTTTAAAGAAAAATAGGAATCTGGAGGTATTATTTTATGGCAATAAAAGTCGGAATTAATGGATTTGGCCGAATAGGAAGACTTGTTTTGAGAAGAAGTCTCGAGATTGGGAATATTGAATTTGTTGGAATTAATGATCTAACGGATGCTCCAACTTTAGCACATTTATTGAAATATGACTCTATTCATGGGAAATTTAAAGGTGAAGTTTCCGCAGAAGGCGATAATTTGGTAGTAAATAAGAAGAAAATAAAAATTACAGCCGAGAAGGATCCGGCTAATTTAAAATGGAAGGAACTTGGCGCTGAAATAGTAATTGAATCAACAGGTGTATTTCGCAAACAGGAGCAATGCGAAAAGCATATCCAAGGCGGCGCTAAGAAAGTTATTCTTACAGTTCCATCTAAAGGAGATGTTGATGCAACAATTGTATTAGGAGTGAACGACGATAAACTGAAAGGGAGTGAAAAAGTAATTTCCAATGCCTCATGTACTACGAATTGTTTGGCTCCTATGGTAAAGGTATTGCACGATAAATTTGGAGTCGAAAAAGGTTTTATGACTACGGTTCATTCATACACTAATGATCAGAGAGTTTTGGATTTACCTCATAGCGATTTAAGAAGAGCACGCGCCGCTGCTGTTTCAATCATTCCTACAACAACAGGTGCAGCTAAAGCCGTTGGAAAAGTGATTCCCGAATTGAAGGGAAAACTAGATGGATTTTCTTTACGGGTTCCTACGCCTAATGGTTCAATTACAGATTTAGTTGCTGTTCTAAAAAAAGAAAGTTCTGTTGAAGAAATTAATGCTGCTATGAAAGATGCTGCTAATGGAACAATGAAAGAAATAATGGAATATACTGAAGAACCTCTGGTATCGGCGGATATTATCGGCAATACACACTCGGTTATTTTTGATGCGTTGTCTACGATGGTGATCGGTAATCTGGTTAAGGTAGTGGGCTGGTATGATAACGAATACGGATACTCATGCCGAGTTGTTGATTTGATTCTTAGAATTGCAAAATAGATTATGTTTAAAAAATATTTTTAAGACGCATTGCATCTCAGTATGGAATTGCGTCTTTTTTATTTCTAGAATTACCGATTATGGAGAATATTATGAAAAAGTTATCGATTGACAAAGTTGATTTAAAAAACAAAAAAGTATTAGTAAGAGTTGATTTCAACGTACCGTTGGATGATGATTTGAGAATTATGGACGATATAAGAATAACTTCAGCATTGCCAACGATTCAGAAAATTATAAATGACAGTGGTAAAGTTATTCTAATGAGCCACTTTGGTAGACCGAAAGGGCAGCCGAATCCGAAATATAGTCTTAAACCGGTTGCACTTAGGTTGGGAGAATTATTGGATATGGATGTGAAGTTTGCTTCCGATTGTATAGGTCTTGAGGTAAAATCAATTGTTAGCGGAATGAAATCCGGTGAGGTTTTGTTGCTTGAGAACTTAAGATTTCATGAAGGGGAAACGAAAAATGATCCGGAATTCGCCAAGCAATTAGCGGAGTTGGGTGATGTATATATCAACGATGCATTCGGCAGTGCCCACCGTGCACATGCATCGACAGAAGGGATAACGAAATATTTTGATATTTGTGCCGCAGGTTATCTAATGCAAAAAGAATTGAAATATCTTGGTAAGGTCTTGTCTAATCCGGAGAAACCGTTTACTGCGATTTTAGGGGGTGCTAAAATTTCCGGGAAAATTGATGTAATTGAAAATCTGCTTCCAAAGGTGGATGTCTTGATTATCGGCGGTGGTATGGCTTATACATTCTTAAAAGCAAAAGGATATGAAATAGGTAAATCGATCATCGAAGAAGAGAAGGTTGAATTAGCTAAAAGTATTTTAGAGAAAACATCCGGTAATAAGGTTAAATTTTTACTTCCCTTAGATATCGTAGTTGCGGATGATTTCAGCAACGACTCTAATTCCGAAGTCGTTGGAGTGAAAGAAATACCTAGCGATAAAATGGGGCTCGATATCGGTCCGTTAAGTACTGATGAGTTCACAAATGAAATTGTCGCAAGTAAAACTGTTGTGTGGAATGGACCAATGGGTGTATTTGAATTTGATAATTTTGCTAAAGGTACACTTGCGGTAGCAAGTGCTTTAGCTGAAGCAACTGAAAATGGTGCGACAACAGTTGTAGGAGGAGGAGATTCAGCTGCAGCCGTTAAAAAAGCCGGCTTGGAGGATAAAGTATCTCACGTTTCGACCGGTGGAGGGGCTTCACTCGAATTTTTGGAGGGAAAGGTATTGCCCGGTGTTGCAGCGCTTACGGATGCAATGTAAAAAAATCATTGGTTAGAGTGTTTAATCCTGAGAATAGTTAAATTAGTTTAGAAGAATATCTTAAAGGAAAATTAATGAGTTACGATAATAGAGATTATTACAGACCTTCGGGATTCGGTGGATTTTCTTTTTTCCCACCGGTAATTAAGTGGCTTCTAATACTTAATGCTGCAGTTTTTCTTGTACAAACGATGACGAGTAATTTATTGATTGGCGGGATACCTGCTGAGAATTATTTAACATATTATTTTGCTCTTATGCCGTTGGGTCAAGGTTTTAATCTTTGGCAATTAATAACTTATCAATTTATGCATGGCAGTTTCTTTCATATATTTTTTAATATGTTTATGCTTTGGATGTTCGGAATGGAAATAGAAAATTACTGGGGAGCGAAAAAGTTCTTAGTTTTTTATCTATTGTGCGGAGTAGTAGCTGGTCTTTTTCAATTGATATTAGCTCCGATGTTTGCAGGAGGAGTTGGACCTACCATAGGAGCCTCCGGAGCGGTCTTTGGTGTGATGGTTGCTTTCGCAATGTTTTTCCCGGACAGATATATTTTCATATATTTTTTACTTCCTATCAAAGCGAAATACCTAATTGTAATACTGATTGTTTTTGAATTTATGTCGGTCGGAGAAATGAGTATTGTTGCTCATTTGGCTCATATCGGGGGGGCGCTTACCGGATTTATTTTTATTTTGCTTGATAAGAATTATCACTTCAATTTCGATAGAATATTTTCGGGCTTTAAACGATCTTCAATGAAGCAATCAAGTTCTTTCAGATATAAATCACCGTTCAGGAAAGATAGTGATGTAGAAGATGCGGGGTTTCATGATATTGATGATTCGCGAAAGCAAGACTTAAATGGAATTGCACAGGAAGAAATTGACCGTATACTTGATAAAATTAGTGAAGGCGGGTACCAAAACCTGACTGAGCGTGAGAAGAAAATACTATTTGAGGCCAGTAAGAGAAACATTAATGAGAAATAACGTTATCTTATCGGTGATAACTATCATTTTGTTAATAACCTTCTGTAAAGACAATAGAATTGTGGAACAAGATACGCTGATCAAAGTTTATGTAGATCTGGCAATAACAGAAGAGACTTATTCAAATGATATAGATTCTCTAACTGCCGGAAGACAAAAAATATTTGATAAATATAATGTCAGCGAAGATGATTATAAGTATACCTTTCAAAAATTTTCTGAAGACAAAGAATATTGGGAGGATTTTTTTAATAAAGTCTACGAATACTTGGACTCACTTGATGTAAAGAAAAAAATTATTTAGCTCTATGTTTTGCAAGTGCAATTCTTATTTTAGCATAACTCATTACTGTCGGTAGATTTTTTTTCAATTCTTTTATATCGTTCATACCCTTATTTATCAATTCATTTATCGTATCCAGTTCGGAAAAATCAAATAGAGTGTCGACGTTCAGGTCGGGGAGGAATTCTAGCAAAGTTTCTACCTGTACAGCAACAACTGCCTCCGGTAACTTGGTTAGAGAAGAAATGTCTTTAAGACCGTAACCTTTTTTTATTAATTCCAAAATTTCACTTAAGTTCTTTGGTAATCCTTTTTTTGAAATGATTTTTTTCTCAGACTCGTTCAGTTTAAATTCTGAAATTATATTCAATATTTCGTCACCGATTTTATTATACAGTCTTTGATTGGACCCTTCAATTGAAAGCAATTCGGAATAATTGGATGGCTTTAACCGGGCAATTTCCCTTAAGATTTCATCACTGCAGATTAGGTTAACTGATTGTGAAAATTTTAAGGCAGCATCCTTCCTTGCCTGTCTTAGTAGGTTGAACAATTCAAGTTCTTTCTCATAATTTTGTGTGGTGTGGGGGATCTCAATATCCTTGTCGGTGAATTTAGTGAAATAATATTTTCCGCTTTCAGTAATTGAAAGATTTTGATTGTAATTACACACTATCTTCTTATCAAGCAATGATTCAACGGCGGATTTTATTTCGTCTTTTGAAAAATGAATACAGACGCCAAACGAAGAGAATTTTCTAAGTTTTGGAGATTTTGAACTACCGAGAAGAATATTTATCACATGATTAATTTTTAATTTCCCTCTTGCCTCATGTAAGCTTGTTAAAATTATTTCGGAAAGAAAATCTTCAGCTCCGATGTTGAGTCCGGAAGAACCTAAACAAATATCACATTTTCCACATTTATAATCCTCTGTTGCTTCTCCAAAGTAATTAAGGATCGATTCCATCCTGCATTTATTATCATTTACATATCCTACCATTTGATCAAGCTTTGCTCGTGTATGCAACTCTTTTTCTTTCAATGATTCCATCTTGAGCATCATATTCTTGGAAGCAAAACGTGTTTGAGCCATAACCACGGATGGAGTCAGCAATGGCTTGTCATATTCAATAATTCCTATATTCGATAATTCCAATAGTGATTCTATAACACTTTGTGGCTCTGCTTCCAATATTGTGCTTAAATGCCCGATGTCGATTTTTATTTTATTGCTGAAAAGTTTGCTGCCGTATTCTCGTAATAACAGCAGGATAATATCTTTAAGAAAATCGGCTGCGATTTTCTTGACATATTTATACAATTGCTGTTTATCGAGAGGAATTCTGACAAAATGCCATTTCTCAAATTCGGAATTCTTTCTTATGTAACCTGCTTCCTCAAGGACAGTTAGAATAGAATTCAGCATAGACTTATTTATAGATTTAGGTCCTAAAAGTGTAAGGAAATTTTTATCAATGGGAATGTCCTTTTCATAAATATTACCTAAAGCAACACCAGCATAATTGCAAAGCGCCTCATATGTAATTTCTATCTGCTCTCTGGTAGGGAATGAATTGTTTATAAAGAAATCTTGGATATCTCTGTCACGTTCTTCGTAGAGAAGAAAGATATGAGAGTCTTCACCGTCCCGTCCGGCACGTCCGATTTCTTGGTAATAACTTTCAATAGAACCCGGCATGTTATAGTGAATTATTAACCTTATGTCTTTTTTATCTATTCCCATCCCAAAAGCATTGGTTGCAGCGATTATTTTAATTCTATCTTTGCTGAAATCATCCTGAATGATCCGTCGTAATTCCGAAGTCATTCCGGCATGATAATATTGAATATTGAAACCATGTGAGTTAAGAAAAGAGGAAATTTCTTCTGCATTATTTCGTGTTGCCGTATAGATAATTGCAGGTGGTTGATATTTGGATAACAGTTCTAATGCTTTCTCTTTTTTGTGTTTAGTTTTGATTGCGTTTAAGCGCAGATTATCTCTCTCGAAACCTTTAACGAACAATCTAAGATTTTTCAGTTTCAGCTGATTTATTATATCATCACGTACATCGGGAGTTGCGGTTGCTGTAAATGCTGAAATTGATTTGAGTCCTATGTATTCGCAGAATTCGGAAATCTTTCTGTAACTCGGACGAAAATTATGCCCCCACTCGCTTATACAATGTGCTTCATCAACAAATAAATGGGATGGATTTAAACTCTTTATTCTTTCGGCAAACTGCATACTCGATAATTTTTCTGGTGATGCATACAATATTTTAATTTTACCCAAAGACAATTCATTTAAAACTTTCTCTGCTTCATAGTAGTCTAATGTACTGTTGATAAACGCAGCAACTTGTTCTCTCTTATTCAATGCATCGACTTGATCCTTCATCAATGCGATTAAGGGAGAAATAACGATTGAAAACGAAGAGCCCGTCAGCGCAGGTATTTGATAACATAGTGATTTTCCGGCTCCGGTCGGAAGAATAGCAAGTACATTAAAGCCAGTGTTGATGCTGTCAATAATTTCTTCTTGACCGAGCCTGAAAGAAGCGTATCCGAAATATTTCTTCAGCGTTTCTAAGGAACTCATTGAATAATTAGAGAGATATTTCTTGAAATAATTAATTTTAGTATTCCTTTCCTCAATTTACTTGAAAATTATTAGTTTTAAAATACGCCTTAAAAGAAAAAACCGGATGAAAAATAATGCGGATAATAGAGATACAGAATCTCAACAAAGTGTTTGATTTACGGTTTAAAAAGCAAAAAGTTGTAGCATTGAAAGATTTGTCACTTTCTGAATAAAAAGGTCAAATATTTGGTTTGTTGGGGCCTAATGGTGCGGGTAAGACAACATTAATTAAAATACTACTGAGCATCACATTTCCGACAAAGGGCCGGGCAAAAATACTAGGACGTAATATTTCCGATTATGAAGTTCGCAAGTTTGTTGGTTACCTCCCTGAAAATCATAAATATCCTCCTTATTTAACGGGTGAAGGTGTTTTGCGATATTATGCAAAACTTGGCGGGTACAAACCGGAGGACTTGGATAGTAGAATTGATAAATTGCTTTCGCTTGTGAAAATGGAGAAATGGAAGAAAACGAAGATAAAAAAATACTCAAAAGGTATGATGCAGAGATTGGGGCTTGCTCAGGCAATTTTCAACGATCCCGAATTGATTTTTTTAGATGAACCGACGGATGGTGTTGATCCTATAGGTAGAAAGGAAATAAGAGATATTTTGTTGAATCTTAAAAAGCAAGGGAAGACAATTTTCTTGAATAGCCATTTGCTTTCTGAAGTAGAATTAATTACTGATAAAATAGCAATATTGCATAAAGGTGAACTGATTCAGGAGGGAACAGTAGAAGATCTAACAACTACAAAGGAGGTATATTCTATTACGACAAGTGAAAAAATAGATCAAGACTTTATCCTGAAAGAATTGACTGAATTCGGTTTCGAAATTGTCGAGAAAAATCAATATAGAGTTAAAGTAAATGATACAGGGAAATTGAATGAACTGATCGATAAATTAAGAGTTGGTCATTATGATATCACTTCTGTTTTGCCTCAGAAAAATTCACTTGAGGATATGTTTATTTCACTTATCAATAAATCTGAAGAGAAGAATAACTAATGAAAAATATAATAACAATTACTCAATTTACTCTACGTGAAGCATTCTCAAAGAAAATATTTATTACATTCATTGGTGTTTCGAGTTTTATATTGCTCATGTTCATTCTCTTATTTTTTACTGTGAGTGTTGATGATTTATTATCAGCAATCAAGTTATCGGGAGAAGAGGGAATCGATCCGATAGGTGAAATAATAAAATTTTTTAAAATGGCTATTGTCATTCCTCTTTATGGTTTGGGATTATTTCTTTCTATTTTTTCTACTTCAAGTTTTATCCCTAACATGTTGGAAAAGGGAGGTATAGATTTGCTGCTGTCAAAACCTGTATCACGTAGTCAAATTATTTGGGGAAAATTTTTTGGCGGAACGTTGGTTGTTTTCATCAACATTGCATATCTGGTCCTCGGCATTTGGTTACTCCTCGGATTTAAATTCGGTGATTGGAGTATTGATTTTTTAATTACAATTTTATCCATAACGTTCACTTTTTCCGTCTTATATTCGCTCATAATTTTGATCGGAATTCTTACCCGCAGTTCCATTTTAGCAATGATGCTTACCTATTTAATCTTCTTTGTCTTTTCTCCCATTCTTGCAGCAAGAGATAAAATCTTTCTTCTTATCGATAGCACGTTCGTAGAAGGTCTACTGGAAGGACTTTACTACATTTTACCAAAGACAAATGAACTTGGAGTAATTACCCAGAACTTGGCAATGGGGGCTAATATTACAGACTATCAACCCATAATAACCTCATTACTTTTCATGATTCTCAATCTTACTCTCAGCATTATTATTTTTAGTAAAAAAGATTACTAATTGCATAAAATATTCCCTTTATTGATTATTTTTAGTGGTACGAATTTTGACTTTTCTATTGATTCTATCAGAGAATAGATGTACTCAAAATATTTTTTTGCAGAAGCGATGATATAAATTCTAATTATAATTCTATAATTTTCTATTATTCAAATCAGGATATAAAATGGCCGAAGAAAAATTACGATTGGAGGATTTGCTTAGTACGGTTTCTAGGAATGGTGTTCGAGAGAAAATTGAAAACGTTGCAATAATCGGTGCTGGTGTAATGGGACAGGGAATAGCACAAACGATAGCCGCCGCTGGTATTGATGTGTTGATAGTAGAAAAAGATGAAAGTTATATCCAAAATGCGCAGGAGAGTTTAAAGAATTCGATGGAGCATGAAATCTCCCGTTGGGGGATGACACAAAGCGAAATGAAAGCCATTCTAAGCAGGATCAAATGGACAACCGAGATGAACCAAATGGGTGAATGTGATTTGATTATTGAAGCTGTTGATGAAAATTTTCAACTCAAGCGTCTTATTTTTAAAAAGTTAGATGAGATTGCAAATCCTGACACGATCTTTGTTTCCAATACATCGACACTTAGTCTTACAAAGATTGCTGAGATAACTAACAGGCGGGATAAAATAATCGGAATGCATTTTCTAAATCCGGTTCCGATTGTTCCACTTGTTGAACTTGTACGGGCTTTAGAAACATCCGATAAAACTGTTCAGGTAATTAAAAACTTTGCTGCTAAGATTGGTAAGACGGCTGTTGAGGTTTACGAGTATCCGGGTTTTGTTACTACGCGTTGTATTGTTCCATTGTTGAATGAAGCTATGTACATTCTATTAGAAGGAGTTGCATCAGTAAAAGATATTGATACTGCGATGAAATTGGGGTACAACTTTAAAACCGGTCCGCTTGAAATGGCCGATGCAATGGGATTGGATGAGGTATTAGCATGGATGGAGACTCTTTGGAATACTCTGGGTGAACCTCGTTACAGACCATGTCCCATGCTAAGGAAATTAGTTCGCGAAAGGAGATTGGGGAAAAAAACTAATGAAGGTTTTTATAAATATGACTCTGAGGGAAGGATAGTTTCTTAAACGGAAAGAGGAGAAAATGAAAGTTTTAGTTTTAAATTGCGGAAGTTCATCAATTAAGTATCAGTTTATAGATACAGAATCTAAGATAGCACTTGCCAAAGGAATGGTTGAACGTATAGGTATGGGAAGCGCAGTTCTTACTCATACTCCGTACGGAAAAGAAAAGATCAGGATAGTCGGGGAAATATTAGATCATATTATGGCGATTGAATATGTCATAGCCGTATTGCTAAGCAAAAATCACGGAGTCATTACCGACAAATCCGAGATTGATGCGGTGGGTCACAGAGTAGTCCATGGCGGTGAAACTTTTTCAGGTTCGGTACTTATCACCGATGAAGTAATGAAAGCGCTAAAAGATAATATAGAATTAGCACCATTGCATAATCCACCAAACATAAAGGGTATTAATGCTGCTAAAGAACACTTGCCTACTACACCTCAGTGCGGTGTTTTTGATACGGCATTTCATATACAAATGCCTCCTAAGGCTTTTCTTTACGGAATTCCTTATGAGCTTTATAGAAAATATAAAATAAGGAAGTATGGATTCCATGGAACCTCTCATAGATATGTTTCTCTAAGAGCCGCTGAACTTATAGGTAGACCTTGTGATCAACTGAAAATTATCACTGCTCATTTGGGTAACGGTGCTAGTATGGCGGCAATCGACTGCGGGAAATCCGTTGATACTACAATGGGGTTTACTCCTCTGGAGGGTTTGATAATGGGAACCAGATGTGGGGATATGGATCCTTCCGTAATTCTTTATGTAATGGGTAAAGAAGGATTGAGCTTGATGGAAGCTAACACATTGATGAATAAGCACAGCGGATTATCAGGTTTAAGCGGAGGAACCAGCGACATGCGCGAGCTGGAAGAGGATCTTCTTGACGGCGATAAAAAATCTCGTACTGCCTTCGATGTATTTTGTTATAGGATTAAAAAATATGTTGGTGCATACACTGCAGCAATGGGAGGTTTGGATGCTTTAGTGTTTACTGGCGGTATCGGTGAGAATTCTTCGATGGTTAGAAAGACAGTATGTGAAAACATGCAGCTTCTTGGAATTGAGCTGGATGATAAATTGAACGATGAAGCTAAAGGTGAAATAGATCTCTCCTCCCCAAATTCTAAAGTAAGGATTTTTAGAATTCCTACTAATGAGGAACTGGTTATCGCTTTGGATACAGAACAGATTGTAAAAGAACAAATTGTATCGAAGGTGTAATAGAAAATTTTACTATATTTCACTGGAACTTTTTATAAATCCCGCCTTAATGATTAAGCGGGATTTTATTTTATATAAATGGTAAGTTCAGCTTGATAAATTGGTAGGTCATAGGAGTGAATATGGATATAAATATTTTTTTGTTATCGTTTATACCTCTATTTGTTGCAGTTGATATTATCGGGACAGTGCCGATATTTCTTGGATTCACACATGAAGTCTCTCATTTTCAGAGAAAGCAATTAATAGTACAAGCTGTATTAACAGCATTCATTGTTGCTATAATCTTCTTATTCGGAGGCAAATTAATATTAAGATTTTTAGGTATAACTATAAATGATTTTAGGATTGCTGGTGGATTAGTTCTTCTGGTTCTCAGTATTCATGATATTCTTTCTTCTTCCGAAAGCAGAAGAAATCCAGGCACAAATATAGGAGTCGTACCTCTGGGTATCCCACTGATAATGGGTCCTGCCGCATTAACAACGATTTTAATTCTTGTTGATAAGTTCGGATTCTTTCCCACCATATTTTCAATGATTGTGAATTTTATTATTATATGGCTAGTATTATGGAATGCTAAGTATATCACTAGAGTTATCGGTGATGGCGGAGCTAAAGCTTTTGCCAAAATAGCTTCATTATTCCTTTCTGCGTATTCTATTATGATGATTCGAGAAGGAATTCTTAATATTATGAAAATGTAGGAGGTCATATGGACTTGCAACTGAAAGGTAAAACAGTTCTTATTACAGCTTCGAGCAAAGGCATTGGCAGAATAGCAGCTGAATTATTTATCAAAGAAAGCTGTAAGGTAGCAATCTGTTCTAGAAATAAAGAGAATTTGTTTAATTCTGTCTCTGAGATTAAGAAATTATACGGTATTGAGCCGTTATGGGACGTATGTAACATTAATAATCCTTCTGACATACAAAACTTTGTCAAATTAGTTAAAGAGCAATTTGGCAGTGTAGATATTTTAATTAATAATTGTGGTGGACCTATTGCCGGTTATTTTGAAAATCTTGATGATTCAAATTGGGAGGATGCATTTGATCAAGTTCTTATGAGTGTAATCAGATTTACGCGTTTGGTTTTACCAGGTATGAAAGAAAAGAAATGGGGAAGGATAATTAACATTACATCAATTGCGGTTAAGCAACCGGTTGAGAATTTGATTTTATCAAACTCACTAAGAAATGCTGTTACTGCATTTGCCAAGACAATTAGTAATGAATTAGGTAAATATAATATTACCGTTAACAACGTTGCACCGGGTTATACTCTCACTTCCAGGCTTTATGAATTAGCTGTTATAAAAGGTAAACAAACAGGTGAATCTCATGAACATGTTTTAGCTTCCATGGCAAATGAAGTTCCAATGAAAAGATTAGCACGCCCTGATGAAGTTGCTTCTTTGGTAGTTTATCTCGCTTCCGAGCAAGCAGGCTTTATTACTGGTTCAACAATCTCTGTTGACGGGGGGATGATCAAATCAACTTATTAATTATTCTTTTCTATAAATCTCTTCCGATTGCCTTTGCTATCATTTTTAATTCTTCAATAAGATGTAAATAAGTAACCGGCAGCAATGCTTGAGGTCCGTCGGACAAAGCTTCATCAGGATTGTTATGTATTTCAATCATCAGTCCGTCAGCACCTGCTGCAACTGCAGCACGGGCCATTGGCGGGACATAATCTCTCAATCCGGCTGCATGTGAGGGATCAGCAATTACCGGCAAATGACTTTTTTTATGAACAATAGGTATCGCGGATAGATCGAATATGTGCTTGGAGGATTTATCGAAAGATCTAATACCTCTTTCACAGAGAATAACATTTTTATTACCGTTTGCCAAGATATATTCGGCGGACATCAACCAATCTTCGATCGTAGCGGAGATTCCACGTTTTAGCATAACCGGTTTACTGTTTTTGCCCAACTCTTTAAGTAATACAAAGTTTTGCATGTTTCTGGCGCCTACCTGGAAAATGTCGGTGTACTTATCAACTGTATCGATTTGACTTATTTCCAATACTTCAGTGATAACAAGAAGGTTGAATTTATCCGCAGCTTGTCTCATTAATTTTAGTCCTTCTTCGCCCAATCCTTGAAAGGAGTAAGGGGATGATCTTGGCTTAAATGCACCGCCGCGTAATATTTTAGCACCGGATTTCGATACAACCTCTGCAAGAGTAAAA
>CAZKNM010000036.1:7569-25005 GCA_964554135.1 uncultured Melioribacteraceae bacterium | reverse complement strand
ATAATCTGTTATTGCATCTTGCTTATCTCCTAATTTAGATTTAACAATTCCACGATTGAAATATGCCTTAGCATAATTTGGTTCTAATTCTATTGCTTTTGTATAATCTGCTATTGCACCTATATCATCTTTCAATTTAAATCTATTAGCTCCCCGATGACAATATGCTTTTGCAAAATTTGGATCTATCTCTATTGCTTTTGTATAATCAGCTATCGCACCTTGCTCATCTCCTAATTCGGATTTTACAGCTCCACGATTATTATATGCACCAACATTATTTGGATTCAACTCTATTGCTTTTGTGAGATCTGCTATTGCTCCTTGCTTATCTCCTAATTCATATTTTGCAACCGCATTATTAAAATATACTTCAGCACTATCTATGTTATGTTCTTCTTGAGGATAAGCTAAATTAGAAAAGATAAATATTGATAGACAAGAAAAACATAATAGAATTAATTTTTTCATACTAATCACCTATAACTTTTTTACAAATTTCTTTTGTTCAACAAAACTAGAATAGAAATCAGTTTGAGAAATTCCATTTTACTTGAGGAACGAGCCAGTGTATAGACAATATAATAAAAATTCGTTTAACTGGAATCAGTATAATTACAAAATTTTTAATTTCATCGAGGATTTTTTTGTGGAAAATACGCCGTCACGGATAAGAAGGATTAAGCAATCATCACTTCTATTATTTCGGAAACCTTTTCTATTATTGCCGGCTATTTCTTTTCCTCTCAGGAGTAAATTCGTCATCGAAGGTCATATCCTCAATAATTTCTACTGCTACTATTTTTACTTTGCACATGATTTTGCATTTTAATGAGGCCGAATCCTTACATTGACAGATCCTCACCGCAAAAAAAAGACTATTAATAATTAAAGCGAATAGCCTTGTATTTAAAAACATACTTACTTATTTTTTAACAATTATGAAAGACTAAATAAAATTATTATATTTTAAAAGCCTTCAAGGGGTATGCGGAATTAAATAAATTAAATACTATTTCAACCAACATAGAGGTGTGCTATGAAAAAAATAATTACTATTTGCAGTGTCTTATTATTCTCATTTTTATTTTTCCAAGATGCACTTGCGCAGACAATTTTCACCGAAGACTTTGAAACCGGTGTAGCAAGTGCAGAATGGACTTCGTTTTGGCAGGGTGAAGATAATGTAACTGTTATTCTAAATTCTGCTGCTCCTCAACTTCTTACGAACGGAGGAAATCATGTTGGCCTTCTTCAAGATGTAGATGTTAGTTACATGGGTACTGCCCTTGCAATGGCAGGCAATGTTGATTTAATGAATTATTCAATTGAAGCGGATGTATATTGTTATGTCGATGTAGGTACTTCAGCATATACCGGTTTAGTCGTTTACGCTGATCCAGTTGTAAACACTTATCTTAAATTAGTCGCTGATTTTGATGCAAGCCAAAGATTTCGTTTATATAATAACCATTTGAATATGACAACAATGCAGTATTCATTTGAGCATATTTTTTTAACAGCAGATGTTCCAGGCGGTATTCCAACATTAGATGGCTGGCACCACATGAAAATTGAAGTCCGCACTGTTAATGAAAATCAAACCGGTTTTTGGTGCTATTTCGACGGACAATTATTAACCGGATGCCCGATTTATGATACAAGCGACGATCGAATGGCATCAGGCCAATTTGGATTATTCGCTATGCAGCAAGATGCAGATGGAATTGCCGGTTATTTTGATAATATAGTTGTAACTCAATTAGAAGCTACTTCTGTCGAGGACAATTCCGAATTCGCAGTTCCTACGGAAGTTCATTTAATGCAGAATTATCCCAATCCGTTCAATCCAACTACACAAATATCGTATCGTTTGGAATCTAGCGGTCATACATCTTTAATCGTAAGCGATTTATTAGGCCGCCAGGTTAGGACTCTAGTTTCGGAAGAACAATCGTCAGGTTATCATACCATCGTTTGGGATGCAAAAGATAATAGTGGGAATATTATGCCGTCAGGTATTTATTTATATACGTTAAAAACAGGAAATATTCTGGAAAGCAAAAAGATGATTCTCATGAAGTAAGTTTTGTTTAGAACAATTTCGAAGATCTGTATTTGACTGTAACAATTTTCCGGGAGAGAATTTCGCTCTTTAAAAGTTAAATACGGATCTTCGTAATCTTTTTTCACTGCAAGAATTTTAACATAATCACATCAAAATTTGTTTTGGGAGAAATAACTCTTGAAAAATCAAATCAGCAAGTTGGTTATTTTATTAGTGCTTCTCTTATCCACATCGATATTTATCTTCGCCGGAACAACAGGTAAAATTTCAGGCACAATACGGGATGCGGCAACGGGCGAACCACTCCCCGGCTGTAATGTTATTATTGACGGTACTTCATTGGGTGCCGCAAGCGATGTTAATGGAGAGTACTTTATTATAAACATAAAACCGGGAAGTTACACCGTTCGTGCAACTATGATCGGATATAAAATTTATAGAGTTACCAATGTTCAGGTTGTTGCCGATTTAACAACTCAGGTGAACTTTTCTATGGAAGCCGGTACGGTAGAAATGGGAGAAGTAGTTGTTACTGCCGAACGCCCTTTGATTCAGAAAGATATCACGTCGAAACTGTCTATTGTGGGCTCGGACGAGATAATTAACATGCCGGTTGCGAATTTTCAAGAGATATTAACTACCAAAGCAGGATTCACAACCGATTCAGACGGGAATATTCACGTAAGGGGCGGAAGGACGGGTGAAATCGCTTACATGATCGACGGTATGTACGTGGAAGATCCGCTCTACGGCGGTTTTAACAGTATGGTGAATAAAGATGCAATACAGGAAATGGTGATCCTCAGCGGTACATTCAATGCGGAATACGGCGATGCAATGTCGAGTATTGTAAATATCGTAACAAAAGACGGCGGTGATTCTTTTCATGGGAAATTCGAATATACATCGTCTATGCTGAATCAATCCCCTTACAGGAAACAGAATCCTTACGCGGGAGTTGAAGATATTTATGAATATACAGAAAAAAATGTCATCGATCGTTTGGAATTCAAACCGCTGAGTTTGGAAATACCGATTGCGGGAATGCTGAATTTTTCATTAAGCGGTCCTTTACCTGTAATGTCCGATCTATCCTTTTTTGTTTCGGGGAGATATCAAAATGAAAACAGTTATCTCCCGCATGGTTATACTATGCAGAGAGACGGTTTTGCAAAATTGACTTACCGTATCAGCCCGACGATGAAATTATCTTTTTCAGGGCAGCAAACCGATAACGAATCTCAAGGTTATAGTCATGCATGGAAATATTTAAGTGATCATCAAAGTTATACCGTGCAAAATACAAACCGATTGGGTTTAACTTTGACTCATACAATTAATAACAATTTCTTTTATACTGCACAGATATCACGCTTTGTAAATAACTTCAAGGTTCAAGTCGGGAATAAACAACCGAACGAATATGAAAGAGGGCAAACCGGTGAAACCGTTTATTTCTACGTTACCGGAGATGATTCACAATATATAGACGATCAGACAATCACTTACAGCGGTAAAGTTGATGCAACTTACCAGGCAAATAATTACAATCAATTTAAAAGCGGATTTGAATTTAAAAGTCATACTATAAAAGTACATGAGGAATCCGAACCGTGGCCTTCCGGAGCTCAGTACAAAGAAGAATATGAAAATTCACCGATTGAAATGGCAGCATATATTCAGGATAAGATTGAATACGATTTTCTAATAATTAATCTCGGACTTCGTTTTGATTATGCTAATCCTAAAGCAACAATGTGGAGTGATATTCATCGTTTCGGTTATTTCGATGAAAACAATAATTGGATTCTTGCTACAGAAGAAGAAGTCGATCCTAAAACACAATTCAGCCCGCGCATCGGGTTAGCTCATCCGATATCCGACAGGGCTGTTCTTCATTTTTCCTACGGTCACTTTTTCCAAAATCCCGATTACAATGCACTTTATTACAATCACCACAAAGACTTAAGCACATCCCTCCCGCTGGTAGGCAATCCGCGTGTTAAAGCACAGAAAACGATTGCTTATGAGACGGGAATAAAATATAAATTAAGTGAAGACTGGGCGTTGGATGTAACCGCCTGGTACAAAGACATTACGGATTTACTATCCACACTTCAGATAAGTTATTTATCCCAAGATTACGTCATCTTCTATAATTCGGATTATGCCAGCGTAAAAGGTATCGATCTTACATTAAGAAAACGTTACAGCGATTACATCTCCGGTTCGATAGATTATACATTTATGTACGCAAAAGGGAATAACTCACAGCCTCTCGGCGGATACTTCGATGCTTTTTCTTTAGAAGAAATTCCGCATCAAGAATATTTTTTGGATTTTGACCAGCGCCATGACGTAGCGATAAATGTAAATCTATACGTTCCTAAGGATCAAGGACCGGAGATATTCGGAATAAAACCATTTTCTGATTTTAATATGAATATTCTATTTCAGGCGGGAAGCGGACTTCCATACACACCATACGTAGACCCCACGGTCCGCATCGAAGTAAATTCAGGCAGGAAACCATGGACATCTACACTTGATGTTCGTATGATCAAAAAGTTTTGGATATCCGGTATGGCCTTTTCCGTATTCTTAGAAATTACAAACTTACTCGATACAGAAAATGTCCGTTATGTTCATTCACGCACGGGAAAACCTTACGATACCGGACTTGCCGGTTTAGTGGGTTCATCGCCGGACGCCGATCATAATCCGGCTTATGTAGGACCCCCGCGAATTATTAAAGCAGGAGTTCAATTCATTTGGTAACAGGAGAAAAAATATATGCGTAAATTTTTGATGAGATTTTTTTTACTGGTAGTAATATTATCTCTTTACCGTCCTGACATTATCTTTGCTCAGATTCAGAGCTGCACCAGTTGCCACACGGAAATGAAACCCGAACAGGCGGAACGTTTAATGAAAACATTTACCGCGGGAGAACGCGGCATTGGAATAATGGATAAAGGACAGGTATCTAACTATCTGGGAAATTACGGTATACTCTCGAGTTTCCATGAATATTTTAATAATGCAATTCACTGGCCTGCAGCAGCAAACGATGCGACGCAGTACAGTTTCGGATTGGGTTTGGTTGTTGCCGTCAAAGGAAATGTGATAACATCCGTAGTCGGCGGTCCATCCGAAAAAGTCGATTGGGAACCTATATTGGGTTCACGCGGGAAAATCTACTCCGGCGATGTAACCGCTCCCCCTCCCGATGAGACTCCATTCCTGGCGATGAGCGATAATCCGGAAACTTGGCCGCAAGGATATTTTGATGACCAGAGAATTTGGATCAGTACTCCAGGCGTACGGCATTGGCCCGGTCACTTTAGAATCGATATCGATCCGGCTTCCTCAAACTTTGGTAATGAAGCGCCCGGAGAATTTGTTTCCGATAGAGATATATATTGTGTCTTCGATGACAGAGAAAATTCCAATCCGAATGGTGCGGTAGGAATTGAAGTGGAAGAAACTGCGTATAGTTTCGGCCGCCCCTATGCCGAAGATATGTTATTCTGGAGATTTACTATTCACAATAAAAGCGGTCTGCACCTGGACAGCGTTTATATTGGTTACTATGCAATATTCAGACCCGACTACGACAATGAAGATTTAATAAATATAATCGACAGCAACCCGAACGATGCACATACAAACGGCGACTTTGTTTATGTATGGGACGTCAATAACACAAAAGACGGTGCATGGGCAGGTGATGCTACTCCAATGGGAATGATCGGTATTAATGTTTTGGAAACTCCGAAAGATATCGGCGTAACGGATTTTCACTTCTTCAACCGCGAAGTAGCTCCAAAGGTTGATGAAGAAATGTGGGGTGTAATCGCCAGCGATCCTAATAATCCTTACCTGGGTATTCCTAGAGCATATTTCCACGGCAGCAACAGTCGTATGGACACCACTAATCCCGACAGCATGAATGTTTTTTTCCCGGAAGGTGCCCCGATTAATTTCTTTGTTATGATGGGGCCGTTCGACCTTGATCCGGACGAGACTGTTACTTCTTCCGCCGCCGTTGTGATGGGAAATTCCGGAACCGTTCCTTCTCAGCCGGATACTACGGATTTGATGAATAACCTAAGAATAACACAGCAAATGTATGAGCGGTATTATCAAGGCTCAGGTCCGCCAAGAACTCCTTCAGTTGAAGCTTATGCGGGAGATAAACAAGTTCTTATAGCATGGGATTCGGAAGCTGAAAGTTCTAAAGATGCGTTAACAGGAGGAAGTGATTTTGAAGGTTATAAAATTTACCGCAGTGATGATTTGGGTAAAACATGGGGCACACCTGTTACCGATTATTATGGGACTGTGATCGGATACAAGCCGATTAAAACTTTTGATTTAATAGATGGAATTAAAGGGCCCGATCCGGCATTCAATCAATCACTTGGAGATGATACAGGACTTCAACATAAATTTGTAGATGAAAATTTGATCAATGGTGTCGAGTACTGGTACTGCGTTACTGCATTCGATAAAGGGAACCAAAATCCTATCGAACTTGAGCAGTCATATCAATCGTCGCTCGGTCATTCGATAATGGAATCGCATACGGTTTCCGTTGTACCGGGAGTAGTTGCACAAAATTATATCCCGCCAACTTATAGTCCTGCGGATACAGAAGGAGCTATCCCTCCTATTGGCGGAATTTCGCAAGGTCTTGTAAAAATAGATATCATCCAGCCCGATTTTATAACAGGTGATAATTACACGGTAACATTTGTCGATTCTGCGATGCAAGTTGTCGGAAATACTACCGAGTATGTTCTCGGTTTCAATCTATATAGAATTTCTGCTGCCACCGGCGATACTACTTTATTACTCGATCATCATCTTTTCTCCGATGAAACCGGAGACAACTTACCTATAATAGACGGATTTAGGTTGACCGTACAAAATTGTCCCTCCGGTGTTGAATCGATTGGCTGGACGAGAGTAAACGGAGCAGAAGCATGCACTTTTGATTGGCGGACAGGACCCATCGCTAAATATCTAAATAGACTAGATATCGTACCGGAAACAATTTACACAACGGAAGATTTTCGTATAACAGTGGATATGAACAGCGGAGGTGGACTACAAGCGCATTGGTACGACTATTTTTCCGGAACCGAACAGGACTCATTGCAGCATTTGCCTTTAAGAGTAGAAGTAATAACCGATCCTGAAAATCCGATTGATGTGAGTGATAATACCTGGCTCTTAGAATTTGCCGTTCGAGCTGCTGAGGAATACAGGCAAAATTATTACAGTCCTATTGGATGGGATCTAATACCCGGAGGAAAAGGATTCACAGCGGGAAGTCCGGGCTTCTATGAAAAATATACGGATATAATAAACATCGAACATATTATTGCCGATCCTACAACCGGAGATACAACATATTCCGGGCTTTATCTAAACACGAACAATTTCCCCGATACATATATAAATGCAGATGGAGATCCCGTATATAGTCCGGCGGTTCCTCCATCAGACGGCGATGAGTTTACCATTACAACGTATAAACCATTTAGAAAAGAAATCCGGTACGAATTCAACACTACTCAAGCCGGGTATTCAAATACACAGGAGATCGATCTAAATAAAATCCGGGTCGTTCCCGATCCGTACATTGTTTCGAATGTTTATGAAACAAACCAGTTCGGTAAAAAATTAATGTTCAATAATTTACCGAACGAATGCAAGATCTCAATCTTCACGGTAGCCGGAGATTTCATCGACGAGATCGACCATAGTAATAATAAAGGATATGAATATTGGGATATGCGTACTTACAACGATCAATATATAGCTTACGGTCTATATGTTTATGTTGTATCAATACCCAACGGTCAGAAGAAAGTCGGCAAATTTTTAGTTATAAAATAATCGCGCCTCAGCAAGCGGAGATAAACTGATGAAAAAAATCTTAGCAATAATTATAATAACAATGATGCCCGCAGTAAGTTTCAGCCAGGGATTTTCGAAAGCCGGAACTTCCGTCGCACAATTTCTAAAAATCGGAGTCGGTGCAAGGGCGGTTGGAATGGGAGAAGCCGTTGCAGGAATTGCCAACGATGTAAGCCCTCTGTATTGGAATCCTGCCGGCATTACAAATATATCGTCTATTTCGGTTGGTGTCAGCCATTCTCAATGGTTCGCGGGAATTTCACACGACTATGCCGGTATGATCATACCGATGAGTGATAATGACGTTCTTGGTATTCATGCTCTGGCGCTAAATGTAGGTGAACAAGAAGTGACCACGGTCGAACAACCGGAAGGTACGGGAGTATTTTACGATGTAAGCGATATCGCCATAGGACTTACATACGCCCGAAAATTGACCGACCGTTTCTCTGTTGGACTAACCGTTAAATATATTCAGCAGAGTCTTTATAACGAATCGGCAAGTACCGTTGCAATTGATATCGGTACATATCTGCAAACCGGATTTCACAATTTGATAATTGCGATGTGTGTTTCCAACTACGGCGGAAGTATGCAGCTCGAGGGACGCGATTTAATTACCTTAGCCGATATCAATAATTCAATTTCCGGTGAGTATAATCCCGATGCGAGATTAAAAACGGAACCATGGCCTCTGCCGTTGAATTTCCGCGTAGGTATTGCAATGGATATCGTCGGTGGTAAAGATCCCTTCTTCCAATCCGAAGACCATCGTTTTACGATGGCTGTCGACGGTAATCACCCGAACGATAATAACGAAAGAGTAAATATCGGCGGTGAGTATTCGTGGAACGAAACATTCTTTGCACGGCTTGGTTATAAAATAAATTACGATATTGAAAAGTGGACATTCGGTGCCGGCGTTAAAATGGATGTCGGCAGTCAGCAGGTCGGTTTCGATTACGCTCTTGTCGATTATAATGATTTGGGAAAAGTCTCGCGATTTTCGGTAGAGTTAAAATTCTAATTGAGTTTTTATTCTTCAAAATTTTTCGGAACAGTTGAATCCGTGCTTGGTTTTTTAAATCATAGATATGCTTCCCTTTTTTCTCGGATAAATATATCCAAGCTCATTAAATCCCCTATCCCGAAAAGAATCTGTAAGCAAAAACTTCCGGAAATTTTCAGCACAAATTCGAAAACATTTACAGCATAGATAACATGGAGATTTCAGATATGAACAGGAAATATTTTAATTTAATTTTTATCGCCGTCGTTTTAGGATTGTCGATACAAATATCAAGCTTATTCGGAGGCACCGATCAAGTCTCTAATTCTCAAACTCTTCCCAAAGGAGTTTCGATTTATCAATTAGATAACGGCATGCAGGTTCTGTTGATTGAAAATCCAGCCCTGCCGATGGTTGGAGTTAATGTGGTTGTGAAAGTCGGTTCTGCATATGAAACATTTTCCACCAGCGGAATGTGTCACATGCTCGAACATTTGCTCTTCAACGGAACAACAACACGAACTCAAAAGCAGTTGTACGATGACGTTGATTTCATTGGAGGATACAACAACGCAAGCACCGCGGATTATTATACAAATTATATGATGGTCACACCCGCCGAGCAAATCAAAAAAGGCATGGAAATACAAGCAGATATGCTGTTCAATTCTATATTACCGCAGGATAAGTTTGAAAAAGAAAAAGGAATTGTCCTTGAAGAAATTTCCAAAAGCCTGGCTAATCCGACAGAGCAACTGGAACGCAACACAAGTGCAATTTTGTACAACGGACATGCGCTTTCGCTTCCAACACTCGGAACTTACTCGACTATTGAATCAATGAACCGCGATGATGTTTATGCTTTCTATGAGAACAACTATGTACCAAACAATATGATATTAACCGCCATCGGAAATTTCGACAGTAAAGCCATGCTTTCGATGATAAAAGAAATTTACGGCAAGGCAAGTCCCGGCCAGGTAAAACGTGATCTGACACAAGGATGGAGTACCGGTTTTCAACCGCAGGACGGTTCGATGCAGCCTCTGGATATTACATATCACCGTTTCTATGACGGTAAGAATACCGAATTACAAATGTTCTTCAGGATTCCAAAAGGCAGATCGTCGGAATATTTTGTACTAATAAATTTGGTGCTGGGGAAAAATTCGAATGATATCTCAACAGCAATGAAATCAGAATTCCCAGATATTGTGCAGGCTGTTAGATTATCAACCCGTCTCACACCGTTAAGCAATTACGTTGAAGCATCCGTCACAGTAACAAACAATGCGGATTTTGATGCCATTGTAAAATCTGCTTCGGCAAAATTAACTGCATTAAATTTCAATCTGCCTTCGGAAATGATTGAAACGGAAGCAATACAAGCCCGTACAAATTTCTTGAAGAATATCGAGAAACCACACATGTTCGGTATTTATAATTCACATGAGCTTGTCGTGAACGGTATCGAATCGGTTATGTCGTCATATACAGGGAAAAAATATTACGACGCTGAAAAAGAACTCCTTCCGCTGAAATTGGTTTCAAATCCGATAGTGATCATACATTCACCGTCGGCTGCACAAGAGATTGAAAAAACCGAGGCTTCCGGTAAAGTAAAACTATTCCGTGATGAAGAAACAGGGGAGAATTTAATCGCAAAGCAGAATGAAGTGAGCGATCTCTTGGCAATTCATTACTTAATAAAACATAAAGCGATGTATGAATCTAAGTACGGGCAAGGTGCATCGAAAATTTTGCATGACTGTATCGAGCAGCGGTTAAATTCAGATGCAAACCAGCAGATGAGTAAGAAGTACGGACTTACATATGTATTTAACGACAATCCCTATATCCCGATGGATAATATTTATCTGCATCCCGATTTCGGTTACATAAGAGCAGAGGGACTTTCCGACGACATGCCGGGTGTTGTTAAATATTTAAGTGAGCAATTCAAAAACTTTGAACCTACCGAAGATGAGTTCAAAAAAGCAGTTGAAAAATTCAAAGGTTTGGAAATGATGGAAAGAATGCGCGGGGATAAAGCTCAAAAATTATTCAATGATACCTATGAATCTATTGTCTATGAACCATCTCCATATTCAACAGATAAACCAGAATTAACATATGACAATCTGCTGGCGTTCACAAAAGAATATTTCCAGCCGGAAAATATGATCATTTCTGTCGTATCCCCCGTCAGCCCGGATAGTGTGAGCATTCTCTTCGATCAATTTAAAGGAAAACCGTTTCCTTCTGAACCTGTTGCATATACACCGACTCTTCTGATGCAGGATAAAGATACGACTGTAATAAAAGAAGGAAACACCGATCGATCATACCTGTTCTGGGGATTTATAACTCAGATCGATCCGAATGACGCGCCTGTACTGCAAGCACTTTCGTTAGTTCTTGCAGATGACATAGTATTCGATATCCGCGAAAAACAAGGCATGGCCTATCACATGAGCGCCGGCATCGAAATAATAAATGATAAAGCACTGTTCTATATCAATCAAGGTACACGTCCGCAAAACGTAGATGTTCTCGTATCTCAATACCCGAAATTTTTCACTATGACAGCAATCGATAATCTTACACAAGAGGAACTGCAAAAATCGATCAACATGTATCTGGGCAGAATGATGTTCAGAAGATTATCCAGCATTAACCAGGCATATTACTTGGGGAATTCACTTTATTTCCAAAAAGACATTAACTACGATAAAGAATTTTTTGAAAAGCTCCGAAATGTAAAGTTGGAGGACGTAAAGAAAGCAGCAGGAAAATATATGAATGTAATAAATCCCGTGACTGTTATAGTCAGGTAACGAATTCTGTGTGAAACTCAGAGGACAAACTTTTAATTCGCCGATTTCTATTGGGAGATTAACATGTATAAAAAGATAATGTTACTGTTCATTTTTATTTTGTCTATTACCGTACTTGCACAAAACTCAACTATTCATCACAAAATATCCGTTACGATCGATCCTGGCAAACATCATCTCGAAGCAGCCGATCAAATAACAATTCCCGCTGCACAGGTTAAACCTGTTATGGAGTTTCAATTAAACGGCGACTTAATCGTTTCAAGTGAAACACCGGGAGTTAAAATCGAATTGGTTCAAAAAGGTGTCGGCGCGGAAGACGTCGGTATGGATCGAGAAGACTATGAACTCTCCTCTACTATCACACACAATAAATATTCACTTACATTTGAAAACGGTACGACCGGAGAGGCAACCTTCACATTAAAATTCGGCGGTAACATTCATTACACCATCAAACAGATGGGGGCCGAATACGCAAGAGGATTCAGCCAAACTCCCGGCATTATCGATACACAAGGCGTTTACTTAGCAGGCTCAACTAATTGGATTCCCCGCTTCGATGAAGGATGGATTAGTTTCGTTTTGACCGCCACGATGCCCGAACCGTGGGATGTGGTAAGTCAAGGTAAAAGAACATTGAATGAAACAAAGAACGGCAATCATACAGTTACATGGAATTCTCCCGAACCGATGGAAGAAATTTATCTTATCGCTGCCAAATTCACGGAATATTACAAAGCAGCGGGTGCAACGGAAGTTATGGCTTTCCTGCGCACACCCGATGAGACACTTGCAAATAAATATCTCGAAACGACGGCTCAATATCTCGAGATGTACAGAAAACTTGTCGGTCTCTACCCTTTCAATAAATTCGCATTAATTGAAAATTTCTGGGAGACCGGCTACGGGATGCCTTCGTTCACTTTACTCGGCGAACAGGTCATCCGCTTCCCTTTTATTCTTCATTCTTCTTATCCTCATGAGTTACTCCACAATTACTGGGGTAACAGCGTTTACATAGATTTCAGAACAGGCAACTGGTGCGAAGGATTAACCGCATACATGGCGGATCATCTTATCGCGGAACAGCGCGGATCGGCGGACGAATACCGACGTACGACTTTGCAGAAATTCACCGATTACGTTAATCCGTCGAATGATTTTTCATTGAAAGAATTCCGTTCACGTTTCGATGCACCCTCCGAAGCGATCGGCTACGGGAAAAGCATGATGATGTGGGAAATGCTGCGTGAAAAAGTCGGCGATGAACAGTTTGTTAGAGGATTTCAAAAATATTACCGTGATAATAAATTCAAAGCAGCATCTTTCAACGATATCCGTTTGGCATTCGAATCGGTCAGCGGCAAAGACCTTAAACAATTCTTCGATCAATGGGTCGAACGCAAAGGAGCGCCGGAGCTGAATCTTTCAAACGTTTTACTAAAGAAGGTCCCGGATGGATTTAAATTGCAGTTTACTTTAAAACAAGTTCAAAAGGAAGATGTATTTGTTCTGGACGTTCCGGTTGCAGTTTCATTTGAGAAGAACGCCGAGATTAAAAATATCGGCATGAATCAAAGAGAGCAGACGTATGAAATGACATTCCCGGAAAATCCGCTCCTCATACAGGTCGATCCGCAGTTTAATGTTTTCCGTAAACTCCACTACAATGAAATCCCCCCTTCACTTTCGAAAATTTACGGTTCTGAAAATGTTTTGATTCTTCTTCCTTCAAAAGCTGCTAAAAACCGTTTGACATATTATAAAGAATTGGCTGAATCGTGGGGAAGCGATAAAACCAAAAATATCGAAGTGATGATGGACAGCGATATTTCCGATCTTCCCGCCGACAAGGCCATCTGGATTTTCGGCACGGAAAATTTATTCAGAAAATTTATCGATAATGGTTTGAAAGATTACAACTCCGAACTAACTGATGATGAGGCTAAGTTTACCAACTCTTCATACGAAACAGCTAAAAACAGTATCGTCATTTCAGTTCGTCATCCTGAAAATCCGAACTCGGTTCTTGTCTTTTTATCGATAGATAATAAAGAAGCTGCACCGGGACTTTCGAGAAAACTTCCCCATTACGGAAAGTACAGCTACTTAGTTTTTGAAGGCATCGAGCCGACAAACATTGCAAAAGGTGAATGGGAAGTTGTCAATTCACCGCTAACAGCAAAAATTGCAGCGGTCGACGGATCGACACCGGCAAGTATATTTACCGATCTACCGAAACGTGAAGCACTGGCAACTCTTGCACCCGTATTTTCCGCAGAAAGAATGAAAGGATACGTCGATTATCTGGCGAGCGAAGAACTCCAAGGACGCGGACCCGGTTCAGAAGGATTCTACAAAGCCGCGGATTTCATAGTTGAACAGTTCAAAAATGCCGGACTCCTCCCCGGCGCCGATGACGGAAGTTATTTACAGACATGGAATGATGTAATAGACGCAAAAGGAAGCAAAGCTTCAATCAGCAACATAATCGGAATTATACCCGGCACAAATCCCGATCTGAAAGATCAATCCGTAATTCTGTGCGCACATTACGATCATCTCGGATTCGGCTGGCCCGACGTGCACAAAGGAGACGAAGGGAAAATACATTTCGGCGCAGACGATAATGCAAGCGGTATCGCAGTGATGATTGAACTCGCCAACCTGCTTGGAAAGACTTTAAAACCGCAGCGCACGGTTATCTTCGTTGCTTTCACTTCGGAAGAGAGCGGACTGCTCGGCTCGAAATATTACGTGCAAAATATGAAACGCTTCCCCGCCGATAAAGTTATCGGTGTGCTTAACTTCGATACTATCGGTCGGCTTGGAGAAAATAAATTATTGGTTCTCAACAGTTCCAGTGCAAGAGAGTGGAAATTCATTTTCATGGGTGCAAGTTATGTTACCGGTGTAGAATCGGAAATGGTTACGCAGGATATAGATGCAAGCGATCAAAGAAGTTTTATTGAGATCGGCATACCGGGTGTGCAGTTCACTTCGGGTGCTAACAAAGATTATCACAGACCGACGGACACACCCGGCAAAATCGATGCGGATGGAATGGTTAAAGTAGCAACATTCGCACGCGAAGGTGTTCTCTATTTAGCCGATAGATTAGAACCTCTCAGCTTCACGGGTCAAATTAAAACCGAAACCGCGAAACCTCAACCTGCAGGTGAACGGAAAGTAACCACAGGCAGTATGCCCGATTTCTCCTTTTCAGGAGAAGGAGTACGAATTGCCGACCTCTCACCCGACTCCCCCGCCGCCAAAGCCGGGATGCAGAAAGGTGATATAATTATAAAATTAGGTGAGAATAAAATTGTAAATCTCGGCGGTTACTCACAGGCACTAACTAAATATAAACCGGGTGATATTGCCGAGATTACTTACATGCGCGATGGTAAGGAGAACAAGACTAAAATTGAATTGATCGCCAGATGAAAAATTGCGTATAGGTAATCATACCTAGAGGAGGCGGAGGCGTCTCCCCTTTTTTCCCTTAAAATTTATTTTTTATTGTTCCAAAACTTAACATCCATCTTTACTACTACATAGGTTTAGAGAAGCCCATCCTCAGCTGGAGACACCCAACTTCTTCAATCCAGCCGGAGAAGTTGGGTGTCTTTAATTGAATTGATCGCCAGATGAAAAATCGTATATAGGTAATTATACCTAGAGGAGGCGGAGGCGTCTCCCCTTTTTTCGCCCGTAATCAAGGTTTTTCATAAACCGAACTTCACCATCATTAAAACTACTAAGTAATCCTACTGATTCGGATTAAAATTATTTTATATATATTCTATCAGTTCACAAAAATCATAATGAAAAGAATAGCAAGAATTATCAAAATAAAAAATGAGGTGCAAAATGAAACTGGCAAGTTACAACGTAGAAAGTTTATTCGAACGCCCCAAAGCGATGAACCTCGAAAGCTGGGATGAAGGGAAACCGATATTAACCGATTATGCAAAGTTCAATTCAATTATCGCCAAGAAGAAATACAGCAAGAGCGACAAAAAAAATATGCTGGAACTCCTAAAGAAGTACGGCCTGCTCAACTCTCCTAACTCAACTTATTTTATACTGCGTGAGAACAGGGGTAATTTGAGGAAAAAGGGGAAGACGATAGCTCAAGCCGAAATAACCGCAAAAGGACGGGAAGATTGGGTTGGCTGGCTCGAACTAGTTAAAGCTCCCGTCAAAGCAACGGCAATTTACAACACCGCACGTGCAATCAGAGACGTAGCTGCGGATGTTATCGGTTTGATTGAAGCTGAAGACAGACCCGGCTTAAAAAACTTTAATGAAATGGTTTTGGGTTCGGATGAAATAAGATTGAAGCCGTACAGACATGTAATGCTGATCGACGGAAACGACGAACGTGGAATCGACGTGGGAATTATGACAAACGAAAATTTCCCGATTAAATCGATTAGATCGTATGCGGATGAACTAACCGAACGCAGAACTCCGGTCTTCTCCCGCGATTGCGCCGTCTATCAAATTCAAACTCCGAAAGGAAATAGTCTGTGGGTACTGATCAATCATCTCAAGAGTAAAGGTTACGGTTCTTTTGCAGCTTCCAACGCAAGACGTTTGGAACAGGCGAAACGTGTTAGAGAAATTTACGATGAGATCGTTGCGGATCATCCTTATGTAGCTGTAATCGGCGATATGAACGATACACCGGACAGTAAAGCTTTAGCTCCTTTATGCGGTGCCGCTTCACCGTTGAAAGACGTGAGCGAAGGACCGCAATTCGATAACCACGATAGACCCGGAACGTACGGCTCAGGTTCAAAAAGCAATAAGATAGATTACATTCTCTGTTCCCCTGCCCTATTTGCAAAAATGGAATTCGGCGGTATATGGCGTATGGGAGTCTGGGGAGGTAAACACGGTACTATATTTCCTCACTACGATACAATGAAAAGCATTAGTGATGCCGCTTCGGACCATGCAGCTATATGGGCGGAGTTTAATATTTAACGGATTGATTATACTGTTGATAATATGAAAGATTCTTGGACGTCAAGGTCCATACCTTGACGTAAAATTTCCATTGTCGAGGAATTCCGCCTACGCATAAGAATTGCTTCGCCTGCCTGGCAGCAGACAGGGCGGATAAAGGTCCTCGACAACCGGGTATATTTAACGGATTCATTTATGCAGTTGATATTATAATCGTAATGTGTTATAATAAAATCGAGGCGAGATTAGGTTTTTAGTTGCGCTACTAAATTTTTTGTTATATTCCGCTCGAGTATTAAAAGTATGGATTCAAATACATTCTTGATTTATACGATGGGCCGGCTGAACAAAGGTTTGGAGTAAAAAGTCCTGTAGTCAACATTATTTTTTAGGAAAATAGTTATCGAGCTAAAAATTGGGAGAATAACGCAAAAGCGAAATATTTATTGGTAGATAAACAACAACCGTCATCATATCCGTTGGCGGGTTAAATAAATAGTTATACCGCCGACTATAAAACTTTATAAGGTATAAAATGAGAAAAATCATTCAATTAATACTTGCTAGCTGGAAAGAGATTCTTATTATAATTGCATTTCTTCTTTCTCTTTTAA
>CAZKNM010000036.1:1378-7559 GCA_964554135.1 uncultured Melioribacteraceae bacterium | reverse complement strand
GTTTTTTGTCGTTCTAGTCTTTTCAACTGGCTTATTTCTTCTTTCTCTTTTAAATATGTGGTATACCTTTTTTCTCAAAGGCTCTCCAATATTTTCTTGCACAAAATGGACCGCTATTCAAATGATAAAGAACAATTCTCCGCATGCGGCGTTTGCGGTGCAAATTTCTATATACAACAAAGGCCGAGTTCCTCTTCAAGTTTATGATTTTGTTCTTAAAGCAAAAACAAATGATGGACAACAAGTTTTGTATCAAGCAGTTTTGCTTTGGGATCTTCGACAATGGATAGAGGATGGCAATCGAGAAGATAAAGTCGGTAGAGCTCAAAAGGGCCAAGCACCACTTCCTTTAATTGTTACTCCGGGTCAACTGTATGATTTTAATTATCCACTAATGTTCCTTCCTATCGATGTGTTTAGTTTAATTAATCCAGCTACTGCAGATTTTACACACTTGACTCTTTATGCAAGGACTGATCGATCGGATGATTATGAGTTAATTAGTTCACAAACATTTTCGGCATCTGATATGAAAGAACTCCTGGCTAGATCTTTTGTTTCTTTGATATCATCAGAGTCGACATCTAAGAGGCAAGAATTATTGGAAAAAATAAAATAAGGCGGTCTAACCCGCAAATCAAAGCGACTGCTTTAAACGTTGCGGCATTTGACAGATTATCAGCGTTAGTTGTAAAAGAAAATTACTCTTTGAGTTTAGTAAACAAAGTAAATTTATAAATAATTTTTGGCGTTGGCTTTTCAAAGCTGCATTGTTGTTCTGGGCAGCGCTTTATTTGCAATGCCGTTATACCACTTAGGAATTTTGTAATGAAATGTTATCTCGATACAAATTCATTAATTCATTTCAGATTATTTTCTGAAATAGATTGGTTAACAGAATTAAATTCTAAAAGCGTTGAGATTATTGTAAGCCCTACTGTCCTTCAAGAACTGGACCGTAAAAAATTTGCAGAACTTGACATTGATATAAGAAACAGATGCAAAAAAATTATTGCTAAATTATCTGAATATCATAGCGGGTCAAATATTAAAGAAAATGTTAAAATTGTATTTCTGAGTAAAGAACCTAAAATTGATTGGTTAACTGAAGGTCTTAGTCCAGATATTCCAGACGATAGAATAATTGCAACCGTTATTGAAAATAATGATCTTGAAAGTGTCGTATTACTCAGCTCCGATTTGGGGTTAAAATTAAAAGCACAATCTAGAAACATAAAAACACATTCTCTCTCTGATGCTCTGTTAATCCAAGTAAAAAAAAATAAACAAGAAGAAGAACTCACTAAACTAAGGCAAAGATTGACATTTCTTGAAACACGCTTTCCAAAGCTTGTTTTGAAAATTGTTGATGATGATTCTTCGTCTACTTTTAAGAAGTATTTCTTTGACCCTGTAAAAGCCTATGATTCAACTGAAGCAAAAAAAATTGTTAATGAGCTTAAAGAAAAATTACAATACATTCCTCCTACAGTTGATAAAAATACTCTATCTGGCGCTCTCTTACAGTTCGCAATACCATCAGATGAAAGGATTTCAAAATATGAAAAGGATGTTGAAAAATATCTTCTTGATTTAGAAAATTATTTCAAGGACGAATGGGAATACAATGATATGCTATCAAGGATTTTTGAGATTAAACTTGTATTAATAAATGAAGGAACTGAACCAGCAGAAGATGTCGATATATTCTTACAATTCCCAGATGGTTTTGTTATGTTTGAGGAGGAAAAGTACCCACGTAAACCTAAAAAACCAGAAGAACCCGAAAAACCAAGGTCTCTATCAGAAATGGTGATGAGAAATAATTTAGGTTTAACTGTTTCTTCAAGTCTGCTAAGGTCACCCTATTATCCTCCTCATTCTCCAATTATACCTAAAAGAACCGATACGTCACCAAACATAAAAAAGACAAACAGTTATGATGTTCGGTTTACTATTGATAAGTTGAAACACAGAATGAATATTGAGCTCGATCCACTATACATTTATTTCGAAGATCATGACTCGATTAAATCTTTCTCATTTGATTATATTCTTTTAGCAAGTAATAATCCCGAAGAATTTCGTGGTGATTTAAATATAGTATTTTCATAGCCGTGGTATAACCAGTGTCTCAAGCGGAATGCTTCAGTAAATCGTAACATTGGCAGTTCGGCTTAGTCTTGTTTTTATTAAGTGTGAAGTAATTAACTAACATAATCAATAAACCATAGCATTAGAAGCGGAAACACTTGGGCATCCGCTTAAACACAACGTCGTTAGCCACTATGGAAATACAAGATTTACACGATGATATTTTAAAAATACTTACAAAACATAAGTATTCATTAGAGTCATCAAAAATAGATATTGATTACTTAAGTAAATGGGCATTATCTGTTGAAAGGAATATGAATATTAAAGAATTCACTTTTGTGCACTTAACAACGGAATTATTTTGGACATTAGCATTTACGCAAATCTCTATTGGGACGGCTTTAATATCTGGTCAAAAATGTACCTTTCCTAAAGGCATAAAGGGAACAGCATTTAATGAAGCGCAATTGCCAAATTTTATTGTAATACCAGAAATACATTTTTGGTATAACGTTTACTATTGCTGGGAAAATCTCTATAGGTGTTGGGAAAGAATGAAACGAATTTTATTATTTGTTTTCTATCCGGAAAATAAAGAGAAAATATATTACAACGGTCTTATAACTAATATCTCAAAGGAATTTGATTCTAAACAGTATAAAGAAATCAAAAAATTAAAAGATGGATTAAAATACTATAGTAAAGTTGTTACTATGAGGAATAGACTTTCTCATCAAGAGAGCTCACCTTTTCGGACCATAAAATACAAAGGTGATGTTAGTAAAATCAGAGGTTCATTAGGAGAATATATACTAAAAATTGATTACGAGTCTCCCAATCTTTTAAATGTTATGCAAGGTGTAAAGAGTTCATATCAGCGAGTTGTGCCAAACTTTGAAATCATCAAAGAGTTTATAAATAATTATTCTGTTAAGAAAAATCGTAGATAACCAGCAAATCAACCGGACGCCGTTGGGCCAGTGATATGGAAGAATACAAAGAATTGTCTTTAGATTTTGGTGAAATAATATTGGATAATCTCATGAAAGAGGGATTACTAAAAGAAATACCCTTTTTGAGATCAGCAGTTGCAATTGCTAAAATATCCAAAAACATTCGAGATCATATTTTCCTTAAAAAAATAATAACTTTTATGAACAAGCTTAATGAGGTTGAAAAAGAAAAGATTGATGAATTCATCGGACAATTAAAGAAAGATGAAGAAATATTTAATAAAACTGGTTATTACTTGGTTGAGATTATTGATAAAAGTGATGAGACAAGGAAAATCGAATATATTGCAAAACTCTTTGTCGGATATCTTTATGGTGACATAGATTATTCAATGTTCAGACGACTTTGTAATGGGGTAAACAGAGCTTTCGTTGATGATTTAATTACACTTATAGAACAACCTTCATTAGAAGAAACAATTAATAATTACGGGCACAAGTATAATTATCGAGAAGGTTTATTGAATTCGGGCTTTACAAAAATACCCACTGAAGATTCTGGTATTACTTTTATGGCTCCGAGTGTGAATTATCAGCCATATGAAATTACAGATTTAGGAACACTGTTTATCCAAATAATAAAAAACTTTGATACTCGTTTTAACACCAAAAAAATGGCATAACCCGCAAATCCCGCAAGAAAACTGCCTGCCTACGCCAAAGGCACACAAGTCGACGGCAGACACGGGCGGGACGCAAAAAACGCGAAGGCTGCGGGGTAAACAAGTGTATATAGTTTATCCTGACAAAATAAATTTATAACAGAAAACTCGGCGGTTGTAGATATTTAAAATAACACGCCGTTAGGCGTATTAATTAAATCAAGGAGGTAAGAGTAATGAAAGTAACAAAAATTAACCTTAAGAACCTTGTAGTAAAGACCATTGTTGCAAAACATGCCTCAAAACATGTTTAAATATTATTCATTATTGCAGAGAGAAGTATATTCTCTCTGCAAGTTAAATTGATCGATTGAAATACTCATGAGATATAAGTTAAAACCCAGTATACTTACAGTTTATCATCCTGATGAAATCTTGTTGACAGATTTTTCGAAACCTGATTTGGAATGGTTTATTTTTGATAAAAACCATGAAATTTCAGAATTCTTTGAAATAATTCAATCCGGCACAGTTTTCAGTATAGATTCCGAATCCATCAGTACAGAGTTAAAGAACCTTATTACATTTTTAAAAACAAAGAATTTATTATTGTCAGATGTGTAAGAAAAATATATATATGCATTTACCTATTATTGCAACTGTGTATCCTTTTTATACATGCAATTTAAAATGCCATTGTTGTTTTACTGAGTATGCTACATCTGATGTTAATTCAACAAGAATAGTTACTAATCCAGTTGAATTTTCTAATAGGCTGAAAAATCTTGGTATTAAAGTAGTTGAATTGCTAGGTGGTGAACCATTCTTAAATCGAGAATTCCTCTATAGGTTTATAGATAAGTGTGAAGAGAATAATATTGGAATAATATTATCAACAAATGGAACGTTGATAAACAATCATGATATAAAATTTATCAAATCGAAATCTTTGTTGAAAATTCAAATTAGCATTGATTCATTCCACGAATCTATTAATATGCAAAGCCGCAATGCTGATCAAGTAACCAAGGTTAGGAACACTTTGAGGCTTTTCGAAAAGAATAACATATGTTACCAAATAACAACGGTTGCTAATAAAGCTAATCTTAAATGTCTTACATCAACATTTCTCGTGGAGTTAAATAAACTATCCTTCTTAGAGAGATTACATATCATAAGAATCCTTCCGTCTTCTAATGAATTGCTATTTGAAAATCTTAGGATATCAAACAAAGAATATTTCCAATTAATTCAAGTTCTTCAGCAAAATGAAGATGAAATGAATTTCACTATTGGTATTGACTCTTCATATGAATTTCACAATCAAGAGGAAGTAGAATCATTAATTCAATTTAAGAAAATCGCTCATTCTTGCGAGGCTGGCAGATATCAAATTACAATTTCACCAAATGGCGATATTTTAGCATGCGATATGTTATCAGATTCAGTATTCTCAAATATTTTTATTGATTCAAAAGATGATTTCCTTGTTAAATGGAATAGCAGTGATATTCTTAAAAAATTCAGAGAGCGGGATTTTTTCAATTCAGAAGTAGAATGTAGTAACTGCAATGCACTAGAAATTTGTGGATCATGTTTATTTTTATGCGAAAAATTAAATAATGAGCCTATTTCAAAGAGTCCATATTGTTTAATTGACTTTTGGAAAAACAAGTGAAAACCGAGAGAATAAATTATTTAAATAAATTAGGTTATACATCTTTAAAGATTTCTAAGCCATGTTCTGAATTATTTTTTTTTGAGGATATTTGTTCCTATTCCCAAGATATTATTTCTGAGGAAATATTATTTGTACCGTACAATTCTATTTATTCAAATAAACAATGTCTTGATAACGTATCTGGATTAATAAATGGACGTACTGTAATTCACTCCTTTCAAAATAAATTTGTCGAGATAAAAGGATTAAATATTACTTCTAAATGTCAACTAGGTGATTTTTATATAGAAAATGGTAGGTTGAATGATTCTATACTTGATCCCTATTTAGGTCTAAATTATGCTAAGGCTTTTAAAGAGTATACTTTTCTTAAGAAGATGATAAAATACTCTGATAACTTTCCAGTCCCAATATGCTTACTCAAAACTAAATTCTTTTCGTCACTAAATGAACCAACTGGAGCAATAATTAAAATAGTAAAGTCCTTTTTAAGAATTAATCTATTCTTGCCGGAATATCACTTAATGAGAAAACAGTTGTTATTGTATTATCATGGTGTAGATGATAATGATTTTTTACAGTTTAAATCTGATCTCATAAAAAAAATTGCCATTCGTGTTGGTATGCTTCATAAAAATGGTATCATACATATGACTCTCTATGAAGACAATATATCATTATTCGGAGAAATAACTGATTTTGAATATTCTATATATTTAGGTGAGATTGATATAAATAACAAAATCCATACTCAACTATTGGGACATGATTTAAAATATATTGGTGCA
>CAZKNM010000036.1:0-1339 GCA_964554135.1 uncultured Melioribacteraceae bacterium | reverse complement strand
TGTTTTTTCGATATTGATAGTGCTTGTGATGATTTTCTAAATAATTATTTAAATGTTTTCCCATTAGCAAAAACAGAAATAGCAATATTCAAAGACTCGTTTGAAATTAAGAAAAATACGCCTAACCCGCCGTTGGCCACACCATACAAAAAGAAGGATATTGCTAAGATGATACAAAATGTTCTGATAAGAGACGAAAGAAGCACTGATTTTGCGGTCATCTCCGAGGTGACTATCGCAGCATTTGAAACGATGGAGATTAGTAATCACACTGAGCAGTTCATCGTTGAGGCACTACGATCAGCGAAAGCCTTAACCGTATCATTGGTCGCGGAGGCAGATGGCATTGTTGTGGGACATATTGCATTCTCTCCAGTAACCATGTCGGACGGCACCAAAGATTGGTACGGACTCGGCCCGGTTTCAGTACATCCAGACTTTCAGCGCAAGGGTATTGGAAAGGCACTTATACAAGAAGGATTGTCACGCTTGAAAAACCTCAAAGCGAAAGGTTGCTGCCTGGTCGGGCATCCACAATACTATCGACAATTTGGATTTAAGAATGTTGAAGGACTAGTCCACGAGGGCGTTCCCCAAGATGTGTTCTTCGCTCTTTCATTTGACGGGAACATTCCGCAAGGCAATGTCATGTTTCATGAAGGATTCAAAGCAAATGGCCAATAAGGCACTGCAGCGGACGGCTAACCGCCGCCGCTGAGCTTTATCGTTATGCAATAAAGATGTGAATATACCATGCATAAAATTGAATCCTCTGCTTATTGAAGTATATTACATAATGATGTCTAAAAAATTGGGAAAATATGTTTAAAGTAAATGGTTTTTTATCACTATTAATGATTTCACTTTTTTTAATGTGTAGTTTTTGTGAAAAGAACAAAGATAATACAATTACTAAGCAGGATGCCGAAAACTTTATTTCATCCTATGTAAGCACATTAAAATCAGGTAATGCTGAAGCAATAAAGAAATATTGGTCGGATAAATCTGTCAAGCGTAATGGTTTTGAAGTAATGCATTTATGGGTTAGGGGCTTAATACATATAAGTGAGTGGAAGAGTTTCCTTGACAGCACGCAATATGCTTATAGAATTAATGAATTGTCGGAAGAAAATGGTTATTATGTTATTAATGGTGAGTGGTTCAAACCTGATATTTCAGAATCCCACCCGATGCCATTTTATTTAATACGGGAAGATGAAAGGTGGTTGTTGATTAATCCTATTGATGTCTTAACTAAGGATTGGAATCGGTATAAAACCGACAATCTGGTATTCATTTATCCTGAATATGATTTCAATTTTAAAGAAGTCCCGGATGC
>CAZKNM010000035.1:12210-25213 GCA_964554135.1 uncultured Melioribacteraceae bacterium | reverse complement strand
AATTATCCTCTTTCAATTATTTCATTAAATCTTTAGCTTATCGTACAAAATTTCTCAATTGATGAAAATAAAAGTGGAGTACAGATGATGAAGTACCAAAAGTTAAAAAAGAATATTACCTTAATTATCCCGTTTCTGGCAGGTGTTATTCTCTTCGGTAGAATTCCTTCGGCACCGGAAGAAGGGATGTATCCCGTGACCGAGATAAACAAAGTCGATCTCAAGAATGCCGGTTTGAAAATAGAGATTTCTGATATTTACAACCCAGACGGACTAAGTCTTGTTGATGCACTAGTGAGACTCCCCGGCTGCACAGGTTCTTTTGTATCCGAAAATGGTTTGATCATCACAAATCACCATTGTTCTTTCGGATCGGTAAGCCGTGTGAGCACTACGGAAAACAACTATTTGGGAAACGGTTTTCTTGCCAAAACATTGAAAGATGAAATACCGATCCCTGGATATTTTATTCGAATTGCGGAATCCTACGAAGATGCTTCCGATATTATTCTAAAAGACATTGAAAGAATAGAAGACTTAACAGAAAGGGCAAAAGTTATTGCCGATCGGTCCCGTAAGTTGACTGATAAATACAGTGAAGAAAAAAATGCAGTTGATGCAGAAGTGTCCGAGATGTTTATCGGTAAAACTTATATGCTCATAAAATATAAAATTTTCCGCGATGTTAGACTCGTTTACGTCCCGCCGATTCAAATTGGAAACTTCGGTGGAGAAACGGATAACTGGATATGGCCACGGCACACAGGCGATTTTTCATTTTTGAGAGCCTATACCGCTCCCGACGGTACCTCGGCGGAATTCTCCGAGAACAATGCACCTTATAAACCTGCCAAATATCTAACGGTCAATCCCGGTGGTGTTGAAGAAGGAGATTTTATTTTCATTCTTGGCTATCCAGCCCGAACCTTCCGTCATCGTCCTTCCCAATTTCTGAAATTTCAAGAAGAGGTTCAGCTCCCGTATATTGAGCAGCTATATAGCTGGGGAATAAACCTAATGGAAGAATTGGGAAAAGGGAATCCGGAATTAGAATTAAAATACGCCAATCCAATAAAAAGTCTTGCTAATACCATGAAAAATTATCGCGGCAAATTAAAAGGGTTGAAAAAATTGGATCTTGTCGAAAAGAAATGTGATGAAGAAAAAATTTTACAGAGTTTCATTAATTCGAAAGCCGCACTTAAAAATAAGTACGGCAATCTTCTCCAAGATATTGATACAGCCTATAAGGATATTTTTCATTACGGAATGGTTAATCTCTGGTACGAACAAATGGAAAGACGATGTAAAATTTATTCGATATCAGAGTTTTTGCTCAGCTTCGCAGAAGAAATGAATAAACCCGAAGCAGAAAGAAACGAACGTTTTAAAGAAGAAAATGTTTCAAGGAGTATTGATAGAATTAACGGTTACTTGACTGATTTCGACCTTCCCTTTGAAAAACAACTCTTAGCAAAAATGCTTCTTGATGCGTCGAAGTTCGGAAATATCAAGCATATAAAAACCGTCGATAACATAATTAAAGGTAAAAATCCCGAGAGTGCAATAAAGGAATTTGCCGAAACTGTCGTTAAATCAAAAATATTCGACAAGGAATATTTCAACTCATTATTAGAAAAATCACCAGACGAAATTGCTGCACTCAACGATCCGCTCCTTAAATTCACAAAAGAACTTTTGAATCTGTATAATGAAATTGAAGCGGAAAATCTTAAAACAGAAGGTAAAATGAATAAGCTTCTCGCCCAATTAGTTGAGGTAAAAAGTATTTGGAAGAAAACATCCTTTATCCCCGATGCAAATTATTCTCTCCGCCTTACATACGGATATGTAAGAGGATATTCCCCTGCAGACGCAGTTTATTACAATCCGATCACAACTTTAGATGGGGTAATCGAAAAAAGTTACTTAGGAGGAGATTACGCAATCCCCGATAAAATAAATGAACTTTACGAAAAGAAAGACTTCGGCAAATTCTATAACAAAAAATTGGACGGTATTCCGGTTGCTATTCTTTACAATATGGATACATCCGGGGGGAACTCCGGAAGCCCGATTTTAAATGCTTATGGCGAGCTCGTCGGTTTGAATTTCGATCGCGCATTCGAAGCTACTATCAACGATTACGCATGGGATGAATCTTACAGCCGCTCAATCGGTGTCGACATCCGCTATATTCTGTGGATTGCACAGAAATTCAGCGGTGCAACAAACATCTTGAATGAAATGGGTGTTATTCTTTAAATCGGATTTTACAGGTCGAACTTATGTTCGGCCTGTAATTTTATAAGATGGAATCCAGTATCAATTCAACCTGCAAAAATAAAGTCATGTCAAAAATTCCCCCGATAGGATGATACTTATCTTCTTTCCCAAGAATATTTTTAAGGAGTATGCTAACCCTCAACCTGTTATGCCAGAAGAACTTTTGCGCAGCAAGATCAATCAACAACCTTTCTTTTAGATTATTTGAATACAAATTTGACGAATCGGTGTTGATACTGTTATACTCCGGCCAAAAAGATTCTGACAAATAAGTAAACATTGTGTTCAAACTGAAAGAAGAGACCGGCTGGTAACTTATTGTATAAACAAATTTATGGGCTGGGAATGTAAGCATAACATCGTAAAATTCATCCGTGCCGTCGATAATTGGAATGTATCTATAATAAATCTTATGGTGGAATGATGAAGAAATTTGTTGATCAAAAGTAAATTTCGGCCCGAACACAGACCCGTTTTGATTTGAACCGACAACCGTTTCCGTATCAAACAAGTATGTTGCCGGATCGATTATATAATTATGATGCTCAATATTTTGATTCGAATAAAGACGGAAAAATCCGCCGAAAGCAAAACTAAATCTTTCACCGGCATCGAAATGCAATTCTGCTTCAGCAATAAATTGCTTTGAAATTGACAATTCATCTTCAATAGAATAATTCAATCCATAACTGTTGAGAAAACCGTAACCTTTCATCGACCAGTACCACAAATTATTATCCTCTTCCGGTAAACGATTAGAGAAAGAAATTCCGGTAAGAAAAGAAACTTCTTTGCTCATTTTAATTTGTGAATTAACGCCGGCTTTAACAGCAGTCTTCGTTCCATCAAATACAAAACTACCAAAATATGTTTGAGATATAATGTCAAAATAGTTCTTCTTATATTTTCCATAAATCCTAAAAAGTGTGAATGAATTTCCAAACAACTGATAACCAGTTACAAATTTTACATGGTTTATTCCGAAACCAACTAATCCTTCCGAATCCGACTTACGATTTTCAAACTCGACATAACCGTTATAATTATTAATATTCCAGTCAAAAGCTGGTTTCTGATAATACATAGGAAAATCCAGCAGACTGGAAGAAAACTTGAATTGGTAATTAATCGAAGCCGAAGGAGTTAAATTAAAGTAACCGCTCAAACCCACATGATTAAAAATCGGATCAACCGGTATTTCTGCACCATAAGGATTAAAAAAAAGAAGATCGGAGCCGTATACAGAATAAAATAATGGATCGCCGGTGTGAGCATGGGCTGCAAATAAAATATGTTTCCCATTTAAAAGATCGACCTCCACTTTAGCATAAGCTCCTAACAATTTCATTTCTTTATTTTCCCATGCATAGTTTGCCATTCTTTTTCGTATAAGCGGATCGGAATAAATTTGCATATGATGTTTAACACCCATCCGTAAACTTAACTTTTCACTTCCCAGCGAGATGCTCGCTGAATAGTAAGGACCGATCTGATCAATATTCGGAGTATTCGTATCCGTATATTTGAACGGACCAGGATCACCAATCTCACTAGCACTTGAAGTCGAAACGTGAATCGACAAACCATCAGCCGGTTTTACGGTATGGATATGTATCATCCCTTTATCACTATATTCGCCGGAAGATATTTGCGGCAATGTAAACACTTCTATATAATCGACCTCACTTAAATCAAATGGTAGAAGATTAATATTTTTCATGTAAGGATAATCAAGGTCAATTCTTTGTCCATCAACCATCAGAATCCAGTTTTGATCCCAGCCCGGATTTAACAGATTTATATTTGTCTGAATCCTGTAACCGTCGATGGTTTTTACTTCTGATGCGCCGATTTGAAAAAATATATCAGACAACCTTAAAATTCCCCCACTCTGAATCTCTTCCCGAGTAATGATTTCACACTCGTAAGTTGAATATGCGGAACCGATCTGCTGTGCTGACAAATGAACACAAAATAGAAACAATATTAACAAGACTCTTTTCACTCAAAAAATTCCTTCAACCAATCGGGTGTTAAAAAGGTTTTTGTAAGTCCGATCCCCGCATAAACCATTTCCATTTTTTTGCTGGTGAAAACGGTCATATAACTCCCATGAATTGTAATAGTCCAACCTTCCGGTAAGTTTAAGTTCAACTTTGATATAATTCCGACCATAAGATCACTTTCATTTAGAAGTGTTTTCTCTGTAATGGACTCGGTTTCGTCAAAAGTCATATCCATTAATCCGATCCTCCCGCCAAATGCAATGCTGATTGGGCTTGAAAGATAAATTTCTTTTTCCCATTGGATATAGTAAATCATGCTTAAGAAATTCGGCTGTTGAGACGTATAACCAATATACCGGCAATAAGTTACTCCGGCTTGTATATTACCAAAGTAAAAAGGTGTGTTGAAATATCCTTCGAATCCTACTTGAGGTTCCCAGTAATATTGTAAGTCGGAGTACAGGTAATCTTTTACTGCGGAAAATCCAACAGTGATTCTATTAAATTCCGAATTCTCATCTTGAGCAGAAAGAAAATTCGCCGATGATAATAGCAAACCAATAAATAAACAGTACTTAATTTTCAATAACAAAAGGTGTCCCACCAGCTAATTTGTAAGAAAGTTTAACAATCATGATATTGCTTACAGATAAATTTGTTACAAATATCGAATAAGTGCAAATATATTTAGATTATATTGCTATTGCAGTAATTCATGATAAGTGATAGATTGAAATAAAAAATAAGATAAAATATGAAGTTAATTAGATTCGGAGTTTCACTTCCCGAACAGCTCATTAAAGAATTTGATACGCTTATCAAAAAGAAAAACTATTCCAACCGATCCGAGGCAATCAGAGATTTAATACGCAAAGATCTGGTACAGGAAGAAATAGACAAAGATGCCGATGTTGCCGGTGTATTGAATATTTTATACGATCACCATAAGCCAGCTCTTACCGATAAACTTAACGTTCTACAGCATGATTATTACAAATCCATTATTTCGACCACTCATATCCACCTTGATCACGACAACTGTTTAGAAGTAGTTTTATTGCGCGGTAAGGCAGGAGATATTAAAAACTTCGCTGATGGAATTATTTCAATCAAAGGAGTAAAACACGGCGGCTTGCACTTAACATCAACAGGTAAAAAGTTGACTTGATAATTAATGAAACACCTCGCTTACAAACCAGGCAATAGTCTAATTCATAACATCGACCCGCGCGGAAAGGTGATATTATTTGTTCTCTTTGTCATATCCGCAACTTTCACAAACATAGAAAATATTTTATCCGTGCTGTTATTAGTATCTGGACTTTTAACAATTATACTTGCAACCGATATCCCAATACTGCATTACCTAAGACGGTTTTTAAAATTCTATTTAATGATTTTTGTAGTTACAGTATTCCTCCCTTTTCTTAATGAAAGCAATAACGTTATTCTTACAATCGGGGGGGTAAATATTTATGAAGAAGGGGTGTTAGAGTTTTTAAACCTAAACATAAAACTCAGCCTCATTCTATTTTCTTCCATAACATTAATTTCTACAACAACCTTTCCAAATATTGTTTCTGCGCTGGAAGAAATTCGTCTCCCCAAGGTTGTAACATCGGTTATATATTTAACCAATCGTTTCATAGAGATTTTATCCGTAGAAGCACAGCGGCAGTATTTGGCTTTTCAGTCAAGATACATTTATCTCAGTCCGTACAGTCGTTTAATAATTCTTGCAAAAGCTATGTCGATGTTTTTTATCCGTACGATTGAGCGAAGTGACAGAATTTATCTTGGAATGATTGCGCGTGGTTTTAACGGACAAATACCTAAAGCGACAAAACTTGCCTGGGACGATAAAGATACTATTGCGGTTACAATCGGACTTGTTTTTTTATTATTCGTATGGATTGCAAATGGATAATATAAAATCTAAAACTGAAAAAAAGTCTTTTGCGGTTAGCATAAGAAATGTCAGCTATTCCTATGATGATAACAGAAAAGCTCTTGAAGATATTGCATTCGACATTTATCGGGGTGAAACCATCGCGTTCATTGGACCCAATGGCGCGGGTAAATCTACACTGCTAAGTTTGCTGAACGGTGTAAGAAAGTGTGACGGTGAGATATATATTTCCGGCATTCTCATTTGCAAAGATACCATGAGCAAAATCCGATCACTGGTAGGTTTGGTTTTCCAAAATCCGGACGATCAACTTTTTTGTCCCACAATTTTTGAGGATGTAATATTCGGTCCTCTTAATCAAGGATTATCGAAAGAAGAAGCGGCTAAAAAAGTTGTTGAAGCACTGCATGAGGTTGGTTTACCCGGTTACGAATCCCGCTCATCATTTCATCTCAGCTATGGCGAAAGAAAACTAGCATCCATCGCAACTGTACTTGCAATGAGTCCGGATATTATTGCCTTGGATGAACCGACAAGCAATCTCGATCCTTGCCACAGGAGAAAAATCATCAATTGGATTAAACGAAACCGCAACAAGACAATCGTCATTGCAACACACGATCTGGATATGGTTGCAGAAACATGTAACCGCGTTCACATATTGAACTACGGTAAAATAGTAACTTCCGGAAAAACCAAAGAAATTCTTACAAATGCCGATTTATTGGTGAAAAACGGCTTGGAACTTCCTTTATCCTTGCAAAAAGCCGGTTTCTTAAACTGATCTGAAATTCAGAGTGTCAAAATTTACCATTGCCATTTAATAAAGAAAATTGGAAATTAGTAACACGTTTTTTATAATGGTGTTACCTAAGTAAAAAGCATTATGGCTGAGAAATCACTCCGACAAATACCGCTTACATCTCTTTTCGTTGCATTGGCAATTATTTTTCCGATGTTCTTCCACATGTTCGGTTTGGGCTCCACTTTTCTTCCGATGTTCCTCCCGGTTATTGTGGGGAGTATGCTCTTGACATGGCGGTTTGCATTGATGCTCGGAATAATTTCACCCGTTTCGTCCTGGCTATTAACGGGAATGCCTCCAATTGTTCCTCCTATTCTCCCAGTAATGGTTGTAGAGCTTACCATAATTTCTATCATAGTCTCATTGTTAAAAGTTCACCTTAAACAATCTGTTTGGATTGCATTAATCGCTGCAATTGTAGCAGATCGGGTTGTACTGTACATTCTTGTTTCCGTTATCGCTCCAATCTTTGGAATCGATAGTCCCTTATTCACAACTGCAATAGTCTTATCGGGATTGCCGGGAATTGCACTGCAGCTTATTACTATCCCCTTGCTTATGAAATTGATAAAAGAAAAAATACCGTCCCTTACGAAAGTATATCAAAATTGAGTTAACAAAATGAATCCGGTTCAGCTACAAAAAGAATTTTTTGACGAAAAAGCTCATCAATGGGATGCACAAATTGAAGAGACAACATTTCATCGATTAAAAGATATTTTTGAAAACGATTTACCTGAAATCCACGGACCTGTCTTAGACATCGGAAGCGGGACGGGGATTCTAATTCCGTTCTTAAGAAAAAAGATTAAACACAATTGCAGAATCTTTGAAACAGACATTTCTAGTAAAATGCTTAGAGAGACTAAAGGAAAAATTAATGGAACAAACAATATTAGTCTGGTTCAAGCTGATGTTCATACCCTTCCTTATATTAATGTTTATTTCCAATCGGTTATTTGTTTCGCCGTCTTCCCTCACTTGCACGATAAAAATAAGGTTCTTAAAGAAATCTACAGATGCCTCTCCCCCGGCGGTCATCTTATCATTCTTCACTTAATGGGACACAAAGAATTAAACGCAATGCACGGTAACTGCGATGGGATTGTAAAACACGACCACATGCCCCCCGTTGAAATCCTGGCAGAAGAAGTTGCGAAATACAATTACAAAATTGTTAAAACCGAAGAGAGTTCAAATAAGTATTTGATAGTTGCGCGGAAATAAAAAACCCCGAATTATTATCCAAGGTTTTATTTTGTGAGCACGGAGCTTGTCCCGAATTTGAAAAGCCGTGACGGGATCCTTTCACACCTTTCTAATAGAAACATTATTCCGAAATAAGTTTTGAAACAATAACACGTTTATCTTTCTTTACGATACCATAGATATACATAGGATCGGAACGGTCCCACGCAATGCCCTGCCCTTCACTTTCAATAGGGATAATTTCCACTAACTCAAGTATCGATCCTGCCTTGGGGAGTTTCATCGCATATATTTCACCGTAATCATGTCCCGTGCAGTATAACAAACCATCTGGTCCCCAAGAACCGCCGGAGTTACTCATCGGGACAAATTTATCGGAGATTTCTTTTGGGAAAACCCATGCTTCAATCATGCGCCATTGTTCGTCAAACTTAACAACTGTAGTCCATTTCTCATCGGTACCTGTAGCTTCTTTCCATTTACCGTAATGAGCAAACCCAGCCCACCAAAATCCGTCGTACTTATCAATCCAGGTGCACGAGCCCCATTGAATTCCAAAGCTATGCGACTTAACATGCTGCAAGGTCTGTGCATCCCAAATTTCAACGGAGCTTGTCATAGGAACACCAGGATAGTTAGAGTGAGAACAATACAACAAACCATCAATAATAACACCGCTATCGAGATGAATAAAAGGTCCGTTTTCATTCCCTTTCCAGGATGCAACGATTTCGCCAGTTTGTTTATCATACTTGGCAATCTCTTGTGTGCCTACGACATAAATATAGTCTTCGTCTACCGCTACTCCTTGTCTTGCTTCGGGTGCGTTAAATTCGCGAACTTTGATAAACTTTTTCCCGCCGCAAAAAACAGTAGTGCTCATAACTACAAAAACAAAAAATGCATAAAATATTTTTTCACTACCCAGGCTTTTCATTATCAGGTTCCTTTTAATAATATAAAAAGGGATTTATTTTATCCTAAGTGAAAAATAGCTTGCAGGTTGCTATTCATCAAGTTTATAATCCACTGAGATTATGCCCAATTCGCCGGCAGCGTTTAACATTTGGCTGGTACTATCAACAAGGACATAATCCACCCCTGCGCTTAATAATTGTTCCAATTTTACAGAAGAATTTGTACCGTAGTAATTTATCTTCACATTATTTTCTTTTAGTTTTTTAACTAGAATCGGCAAGGATGCATCAGCTCTATCGGTCAATTGTATGAACTCACATCCCATAGCAATTGTTTCATCAACATATTGCTCCGGTGAATCAACTCGATCCATATTACATATCTTAATTTCGTTGCTTACTTCTTTAACAATGCTCATCATCTCCTTATTTACAGCCATCATTGACTGATGAATTCTGTTTTTACTAACTATGATTTCTGCAACTCTTTTTGCCGCTTCCGGAATTTTCTTTATATGTATGTTTAGCCATATGTTGTATGGCATTATTTCCATTACTTCTTCAAATGTTGGAACCTGCACACCGGAGAACTCTTCCGATTTCCATGCACCTGCATCGAAACTTTTAATTTCATCAAAAGTAAGATCGCTGATCAATCCTTTACCGTTTGTAGTTCTGTCAACGGATGGATCATGCATAACGATAAGCCGGTTATCTTTGGAAAGCCAGACATCGAATTCAATCATGTGAACACCGAGACGGAGAGCTTCTTTGAATGCCGGGATAGTATTTTCAGGAAATGTACTTCTTGCCCCACGGTGACCACAAATACCTCTTTGCGGAAGATCAGTTTGTGCTGATAGAACAACAGTCACTACCATTAAAACTGCAAATACTCTTTTAATAATTTTAATAAAACCTATCATATTCTACTCTCTGGGTTTTACATTCCAGACCGTCAGCGCAAGTAACATCGATAATATTGAAGCCCCTATCCAGAAGAAAAATGCGTTATCGAAATTATATATTGCTTTGCCGTCAACTAAAATTTTAGTACTGTCAATTAAATAACCGCTTATCCAATCTTGAGTGGCAGCGCCTAAATAGCTGAACAAACCTATTAATCCTTTTACTGAACCGGCAACTCCTTTGGGGAAAATATCGACAGCAATTAATCCGGCTAGAAATACTATCAATCCGCCGATACCGAATCCGAATAATCCGAGAGCAATTGTATCGATCAATTTATCTCCCGGAGGAGTAATAAATAAAAGCACTAAGGCACTGGTTTCGGCAATGCCATAAATCAATGTCAGTATATTTCTTCTCGAATTGAAAAACTTATCAGATAAATAACCGGAAAAAACCGCACCTATAAATCCAAGTATCGGGTAAACTCCCATTGCAAAACTTGCATCAACTAAAGAATAATTTTTTGTTTCCTGCAAGAAAAGAATGCCCCAATTATTAATAGCATAACGTGCCGTATACATAAATGCGCTGCTGAATCCGAGCGCCCAGACAATCGGACTCTTAAGAACGAGTAATTGAAGCTCCTTAATTGAACTCTTTGTAGGTTTGCCTGCAGAATAATCTTTTTTATAATCGGCAATGTGTGGTAAGCCATAAGTTTGAGGCCTGTCTGCCAATGTAAAGTACATAATGATTGAGACAAAGATGCATATTATGCCGGGTCCAATAAATCCCCATTGCCAACCGAGATAACTTATAATGGCTGCAGTACCAACAAAGGTAATCCCTTCGCCAATATTATGAGCTCCAGCCCAAATTCCATATCGAGTACCTCGTTCTCTATTGCTGTACCATTGGCAAATTGAAACGACGCTCGGCGCAGAACCGATCGATTGAAACCAACCGTTCAATCCCCAAAGAATTGCAAATAAAATAAAGTAATTCGTAAAACCAAATACAACATTTATAATAGCCGACATGAATAGGGCTGTTGACATAAACCGCCTGATGTTTGCGCCATCTGCAAGAAAACCATTTACAAATTTCCCAACAGCATAAGTATATAACAAAATCGAACCGATGATTCCCATTTCTTTGACATCAAGTAATCCTGCATCAAGTAGTGGTTTTTTTGCAACAGATAGTCCCAATCTGGTGGTATAAAAAAATGCGTAACCTAAAATAAGAGTTATATAAACACTCCATCTTTTCGCTTCATATATTTTCCGAATCTTATTCTCATCTGCTAATAAAGGCCGGTCTTTACCTGTTTTAAAAAACTCTATGATCCTTCCGATCATTCTATCTCCTTTTCAATATTTCGAGGACCTCACTTACCGGTCACAAAATACATCAGATATAATACACCCCTTAACCAATCAATATTTTTTGACTGATGATAATTTATCCCCAAAATTGTTTCATAAATGGCAGGAAGAAGGGGAGACTTCCTGCCATATTATGTAGCTATAGAGTAGGGCAATATTATAATTTATATGATATACCTAGTGTCCCGTAAGTACCAAATTTAGCCCACTGCGTCCATTTTGAATAACTTTCCGAAGGGTCTCCCCATGCTTCATTTTCGAATTGATCCGTAAGATTATTAAGCTGTAAGAACACTGAAAAATTATTCATTATTTTTTGCGTTACCGATATATCAAGATGATATTCTTTTTTGTAATAAACGTCGGTATATTTATCACTTCCGACAGCGATCAAAATATCATCTCTAAAATTATTAGAAATCACGAAAGATAGACCGATTTCAGGATTATCATACATTAGCGCCAGGTTAACAATATGCTCGGGGCTGAATCCTAGAGGTACTTCTCTACCGCCGACTTCGAATTTTGATTTCGTAAAAGTATAATTAGCATAAATATTGAAATTAGCTAGGAACGGAATATTCAAAAAATCCAATTTATGGTTGAGAGCCATTTCAAAACCGTATATTGTAGCGTCATCGTCTCCGTTTATCGGCATTGAAACTTCATATTGCTGAGTACTGCCTTCATACGGTAAATCTTGGAGTATCATTGAACTGACTACAACATCAGACATTACTTTGTAATAAACACCGGCACTGAATAAACCTAAATAAGAACTGTAGTTCTCAAACAGTAAATCGAAATTATTTGATATGCTAGATTTGAGATCCGGGTTGCCTTTAGAAATTTCTTTGGCGTCGTCATCTCTAAATTCATAAGGAACTAGAGCTTTATAACTGGGTCTTGAAATACCCGTTGAAAAAGCAAATCTTAAATTCGTGTTTTCATTAAACCGGTAAGTGAAATGAGCTGATGGAAGAATATTCGAATAACTTGCATCAGACTCTAAATTATTTACTGATTCAACAGCCAATGTTTTGTACATATTCGTAGTATTTTCAAATCTCACTCCAGCTAATAAGCTTAGCTTCTCACTAAAATTAATATTTGTTAATCCATAAGCCGCTAAAATATCCTCAGAAGCATCATAATTATCACCAGTTTGATCGAGGTATTCTACCCTTGTTGCTCCCAGATATCCTGTATCATCGGGACTAACAATAACATTTACAAAACCCCATTCACCTTCTCCAACTTCATGAGCTTCGGGGAAATTTCTTAATTGCAATCTGCGCGCATTGTAACTTACTTTTTTGTGCAAATACTTTGCACCGAATTTTAATGAGCTTGCCCTATCCATCAATTGTATTGGAATTTCAATATTTACAAGCCCCGAAATATCCGAGTCTTCTTTAAGATTGTCGTCAACTCTTATTCTATTAAGTTTTAGAACATCTTGGCCGGTAAATTCAGTAGAAGGTCCGAAGGTTTTGATTTCGTCATTTGTAAAACCGGAGAAATCAAAATCTCTTTGAAACCTGAAATAAGTTCTTGCAGGCATATCTTCT
>CAZKNM010000035.1:0-12145 GCA_964554135.1 uncultured Melioribacteraceae bacterium | reverse complement strand
TTACCGCCGAACATAACACTACTTAAGAATTGATCTTCAACCCTGTTCCTGGTTTCTTTTGTCTCCGTATCGTCGGTAATTATCCATTCATCCAATCTTCTAATTTCTTTGTCGAAATATCTGTTATGGTTTAGATTTAGAAACACCTTATTGAATTCATCGAATCTATACTCAGTATTTAAATTTACTCCCCAACGTTCTCTAAGAACATCATAGTCGTTGGTGTGTTGAGCAAAAATAATTGTACTAGCTGCCGGATCTTCATATTCCAATTGCCTTAGCATTGAACCACGGTTCGTTTTATAATAACTTACTGCAGCAAGTACACCTAATTTGGTATCAAAAAATCTTCGACCTCCATAAATGGAAAAATCTATAATATCCTTACCGAGATCATTAAATTCGGAATGTTGAGTATTATATCCACCCCCAAGATTCACTGCAAAAATGCCTGCATCGGGCGCTTGTTTCATTTGGAAATTAATGTTTCCGCCTATTGCATCACCGTCAATATCCGGAGTTAATGCTTTGGTGACAACAATATTCTCCATTAACTCTTGATTCAATAAATCTAATCCGACTGCTCTTTCTAAATCGGGGTCCGGTGCGGGTATTCGTTGCCCGTTTACGGTTAGTGAGTTGTATTCAGGACCCATACCTCTGATAGTAACTACTTCCCCTTCACCTTGATCATATGAGATAGAAACGCCGGGAATCCGCGCAGCAGTTTCAGCAGCATTTCTATCCGGGAATCTGCTGAATAGTTCAGACGAAATAACATTTTTGATATTCGCAGCATTTTTTTGTTCGTTAAGAGATTTTGCCTGACCGCGTGTTAAATCACCGTACACAACAGCGGTTTGTAGCTCGGTTGCCGTTTCCTGCAAGGCAAAATCAATTACGACCGTACGGTTCGCCTGAACCGTTACATCAATAATCTGTTCTTGATAACCGAGGTAGGATGCTTTAAGTTGATACGTGCCCGGTACAATTTTCGAAATTGTGTAACGACCTTGTAGATCCGCGGCTGTTCCGATTACTGTATTCATGATTATTACATTGGCACCCGGTAAATAAGACCCGGAGGTGACCTCGGTTACTTTACCGGAAATTTTTCCGTAGTCTTGCGCATTAACGCAAATTGGAGTTAAGCAGAGTCCAAAAATAATTGTAAAAAATAAAAAATATTTCAGACTCCTTTTGTTAATAGTAATTTCTCTCACCTTGTGATCCTCCTTATTAATGATTTGATTTAATTTAATTGATCCCGTATAAAACATTATCTATCCGTTTCGATTTATCTTGAATTAATTTCAAAATAATCGATTACTTTTCCGTCTATATCAAAAGCGGTTAAATCAAGTTTCTTCCCTTCAATGCTCAGCAAACAAAAATTATATTTGAGTTGGCAATGTTGGCACTCTATGATTGACGCTCTTTTACTTACACTGGTACTTATCTGTCCACCACCCCCTGCCGTTAAGATATAATATACACTGTTGATATTTCCTCGATCGTATCCATGAATATGTCCTGAAAATGAAATATCAACCCCGTACTTTTCAAATAATGGTACTAAATACTCTTTACAATCTTTAAAATAATCCTGTGAATTATTCACGTAACTTGGAATATGACTTACAACAAATAACCAATCGGCGTTTTGTGCTTCTTCTGACGAAAGTTTTCCGACTAACCATTCATACTGTTCGCTCCCTTTAGAAAAATCCGGGTAAAACAGTACATCAGGGTATGCCGCCTTTCTATTATCAAGAAAAATGAAATAGCTATTCCCATAACTAAATGAATAATAATTTTCGTGTTGTATATCTGGAAAAGCAAAGTAATCGTAAAAATATTTTCCGTTCAATTGATGGTTGCCGATTGAAACATAAATAGGTTTAACCGAAATTACGTCTGCCAAGGGATTAAAAAATTCAATATTCCAATTATCTCTCGGACCGTACTGTACGGCATCGCCGACGTGAACAATAAAATCACATTCATGTTTTTCAATTTGTCTGGAAATATCAGTATGTCTTAGAAAGTCTAATTGAGTATCTCCATAAACAATGAATTGAAATTCTGTATCTTCTTTTACCGCAGATTTGAACGAGTACCACTCACTTACCAAATTACCTGATCGAACACGATAATAATATATTGTCTCCGGCATTAATCCTTTCAATTCCACTTCGTGGTTAGTAACCATTTCCTGTAAGGTTTCAATGTATTCCGGATTCTTGTTAAAACCATATTCTACTGTAGAATTCGAAGGTAAGCTAGTCCCCCACAAAATTTTTGCTTCATTTCCAATTACACTTTGTAAGTATGGACCACGAATAAATGTTAATCCCTTAGTAAATGGAATTGTTTTATAATTAAAGGATACGGCGACATAATCAACGTACAAACCAGTATTAGCACAGGACATAAAACCAATCTTGCCAGCAGTTAAGTCATCGTCGATAGCAGATAGGATTAAAATGTTGTCTAAGTAAACAGAGAGGGTATCGCGGAGAGCGGAGAAGGTGAGAGATAACGACAAATATGCATCATTAGTTTTGCAATCATCTAAAATTGAAAAATCTCCGGATACCCTCTTGCCCAAAAAGGTTTTTTTCCTTCGACTTGAGTGTACAAAACAATAATAGTTCTCTTTATCCTGGTAACGAAACAAGACTCCGATGAAATCATCGTCTGTTCCAATGATTTCAGTTTTTAAAAAATAATTTTGCCACTCGGAATTTCCTGCAACAATGTGGGTTCCGCGTAATTCTTTTGCGTTTCCCGTGTTTGAATTTTGAATTAAAAATCCTTGTTCGATATGCCAATTGGATGATTCATTTACAATCTCATCAACAATTTCCCATTTACCCAATTCTTCATTGTGAAAATCATCATACCATATTGCATTCTCAATAAAGGCTGTTTTCGGTGTAATATTTTCTTGATGCGCTTGCGAATAAAGCGCTTGTGTACCCCCAAGTATTATAATATAACCGCACATTGATCGAATCATTAATAGATCGATATTAAATTTACTTTAAGAGTCAGTATTTAATGAAATCAATTGTTCGCGACTTGGAGAAGCGGCACCCTTACCCATAATATCATTAGCGCAACAATAATGCCATTAAGCAATATTTTTTAGAAGTTATCATTTCGGGCAAAAAAATAAATTTTCAATTAAACATTAAATTCGTTTTATATCTCGACAAAATTCAATTCCCACCTTAACGTGGGAAAGGCGTGGGAATTTCCTCTCAAGTATTATCTAATCTTGTAATGTTCAATCGCTTTAATTAAATGAGTGTGATACTCCTTAGGAAGGTTTTTAAAGAGCGAATTTTCTTTATCGGTATTTACTTTCTCAGAAATGTTGGAAATATATCCTTCTATTTTTATTTTGATATTTTCACTTAATTTCTCGATGTGATCATTTGCAATCATATTTATCGCCTCATTGATATCCCAATTTGTATATAAAAGAGCTTTTAAACACATTCCTCTTAGATATTGAGACAAGGTACGCGAACCGGGTTTAAATCCAAGTTCGATTTCACTGATTTCCATCTTGAATAGATTTTTACGAAGAACATTTAATTTTTCTATTTCTCCTCCTGTGAACAACACATGTTCGTTATTCTTAGGGATGAAATTAGTATTTTCTCTTTTATTAATCCCTTGAAAATGCCTTAAAGTAATTAAAGTACTCCCCTCCAATCGTGCCCCTTCACACGCAATTTCTATAAGTACTTTCAGTTCACCGATATTACCCTCTTTGTAATCATGCTTTAACAAGAGACTGATTGCATCTTCTTCTAATTTCAAATCAATCTTATGCTTTTCACAATATCTGTGAACAAAATGCCGCGCCAGTATTGGTACATCAGAAATTCTTTCTCTTAAAGATGGAATTTCAATTTTATTAAAATTAGCTCCCATTCTTCTAAAAAGATCTTTTCTGAATTTCCCTTCTTTAACCAGTAGTTCCAAATCCTGGTGAGACGCAAAAAGGAAACGAACATCGGCAGAAATATTATTCGACTTACCGGCAGCTGTGTGGAATGAAAGACCGTCAACAACACGCAATATTTGTGCTTGCGATTCCAGAGGTAAGGTATCGACATCATCAATTACTAGTGTACCTCCGTCGCATTCTTTGATAATCCCATCTTGTCCGTTTTTATCAATACCCATTAAACCATGTCCAGAACCGTAGCCAAACAATTTACCTGAAACAATCAAAGGATCTGCAGCGGCAAACTCGGAAGCAGGGAAAACCTGAAAACTTTTATCATGTCTAGGGCTTAGTAAATGAATCGCCTGTGCAACGGCAGATTTGCCAACACCTGAATCACCGCATATCCATGTTGGAATTGTCATCTGACTTTGGGGAATTACTTGACGGATTACTCTTAAGAATTTCGGACTATTCCCGATACATAGTGTATTTCTTATTTCTTTTAATTTCGGATACTCATTTTCGTATGATTTAATTTTTTCTTCGAGAATATTATCCGATTCCATCTGGTAATCATGATGCCAATGCAAAGCTAATTCTTTCTTCGCTTTATTCAACTTTTCATTAACTAACTCCAAATCTTGCACGTACTGCTTTAACTTTTTTTCTTTGCCATTTAATTCAACTGCCAAATCATTCATACCATGAGACAGTTTTTCAATCTCGATGATCGAACTCTTAATTTCAGGTAATGTAAAAATCCCTTTAGCAATTAATGCAAAAGAGTCATTAATTTTTCGTAAGGGTTTTGCCATTGATTTTGCAATAATAAATGAAAAAACAAGTACTCCGATCGAAATAAATGCCGCAAGTATCAACATTCTCTGTCTTGAAACTTCATCAATATTATCAATTTGTTCGGTTAATCCACGGGATTTATCCATGAATTGTTTTAATGAAGTACCAACAGCAACAGCGCCAAATATCCCATATTTGTTATATGGTCCCGTCGAATAAAAAATAGGAGCATAAGCACGTGTCCTGATTATACCCTCGGCTTCGCCGTAGATACCCATAGATTTCATCGTAGTCAAAACCGTCTCACCTCTTTGAATTCTCATTACAATAGCACTCATTGGTTCATTAGTCTCAATATCTCTAAGCCGCCAATCCATATACAATAAATTAATTGGGATAACTCCCGCGTCATATTTCCAACTGGGCGTTTTAACTGTTAATGGCTCAACCGGTAAACCATCTTTATCAAGACCTCTGATATCCCATAGTTTTTGATGCGAAATTATCCATCCTTCATCATCAAATATATATGTATAGCTGCCGGTTTTATATTTATTCACAAGATTCGGTTTTTCAATCGATTCGAAATTAACAAAATCAAGAAGGTGAATATGGTCGAGTGCGATCATACATAAACCGTTGAATTGACCGCTTTGATCTGTTAATTTCAAACAAAAGCGTATTAATCCATTGTAAGTTTTTTCTTGTTCAAGCTGTTCGCTCCGACTTACATACCAACCAGTCAAATGAGTCACAAAAATGTCGGATGGACTTTCCTTTGTATTGAAGAAGTATGTTTCTAATTTAAATGTGGTATTAATAGGATTGCTGATGTTTTTTAAGAATTGTCTGGGTATGATTTTGTTATTGCTGATCTTTATTATTTCGTTACCATTTCTATCAACAAAAGAAATCTCTTTGTATAAAGGCAACAACGAATTTGTTGATTTTACTTTTCTCGGGTGATTCTGTGAAAATTTGAGATATGATTCTGCGTCACGCGGAATCGTAGATAAGTCTCTTAAATCAAGGTCACATGCATTTAAAAATTCTGAAATGCGATTTGCCAAATTCTGTGCATTAGCTTTATAAAGTTGAATTGTCTGCTCATTTACAGTAGACTCAATTGTTTCCTTTGATAGTTTGCTAGTAATATCCAAAGATGCAATCGATTGTTCAATTAAAATAAATATCGGAACAAGCGATAATAATATAAGAAGCGTAAGAAATACGAAAAATATTTTAAACCTAATCTTTAAATTCTTTCTCATACGGAATTTCCGCTAAATGAAAAGGTTAATAGGTTTTATCTAAACAATACAGAAACCAATATAATTGTTTTTGATTACAATTTTCAACAGAGGAAACAATTTTAAATTATTTATACAGTTTTAATTACAACTTTTTTAAAGATTGTTCTGAACTTTTATTTATAAAAAAACTCCCAACCGTCATCCGAGGTTTGATTAGTGAGCACGTGCGGTATCGAATCCCCGACCCTCCCGACTAAAGGCCGGGGTGCTCTACCCCTTAAACTAATTTCTTAAGATACTCTATTGCCTTAATCGAATTTTTCATCTTCTTCACTTCATCTCCAACTGATATGCTTCAGATTTCGTAACACATTCCTTTGTCGTAATCAACTCCCAAGGTCCTTTCCCTTTTGTAAATTTACTTCTGTCGGAATCATGACGAGTTAACCTATCTTCCAAATTTGATGTATGACCAATGTAATGAAGGCCGGTTGATTGAGATCTGATAATATATACAACAAATGTGCTCATAATAAAAAACCCCGAATTATTATCCGAGGTTTGATTGGTGAGCGCGGGTGGTATCGAACCACCGACCCTCTGCTTAAAAGGCAGATGCTCTACCACTGAGCTACGCGCCCTTTATTTTTAAGGGTTATAAATATAAAACATCTAATATTTTCTAGAACGAACCACCGACACCCCCCGACTATGTCGGGGGTGCTCTACTCCTGTGCGGAGTTTATCCCGCATTCTGCGGGACGCCCTTTTTACTTCTCAGTTTTTCTAAGAACTACTGATCTCCCTCAGCTGTACAGGGATTCTCTGTTCCTAAGCAAAATATCTGCCGCTTTCGGCAGAATACCCAGTATTTTTCACAATTTTAGATTGTGAATATAAAGGTTATTGTATAAAATTCCAACCTTCGAGAAAAATAATAATGATAAATTCCGTCATTAACAACTGATTTTCCGTATGAAGACCGGTATCGAAATAACTTAACGTGGAACACTGCATAACCATTTTTTTATTACTAATTTTTTTTGTATTATTTTTTCGATAACAGATTCTTATTGCGAAATGAAGGATGCCAAAATACTAATAGTAGATGACGACGAAACCCTATGCTATTTACTGAAAGAAGAATTAGTAAATGAGGGCTATACCGCGGATATCGTATACGACGGCAAATATGCAATTGAAAAATTAAAAAAGAAAAACTACGATATTATTCTCCTCGATCTCGAGATGAGAGAAGTATCAGGTGAAGAGGTTTTGAAATATGTACAGGAGAATTATCCTTATGTTCAAGTGATTATACTTACCGCAAAATCGGAGATGAGAACCGCCATAGAATGTATAAAAATGGGTGCATACGATTTTATAACCAAGCCTTATGAATTTGGTCAGCTGGTCGTACTAATCGAAAGAGCCTTTGAGCATAAAAATCTTCTCCTAAGAAATATAATCCTAACTTCGAAAGTAGAACAGGCAATTCCCCATCATATTATCGGTGAAAGTAAGAGTATCAGAGAAGTTCTAAAATTATCCGAAAGAGCCGCCAAATCGGATTCCAGTATTTTGCTTCAGGGTGATACCGGTACTGGTAAAGAATTGTTTGCCGAGTTCATTCATAAAAATTCCAACCGAAGAGCTAAACCTTTTGTAGCCATAAACTGCGCTTCGCTGCCAGATCAATTAATTGAAAGTGAATTATTCGGTTATGAAAAAGGAGCTTTTACCGATGCGAAAACTTCTAAGCAGGGTTTGGTTGAAATTGCGAACGGCGGTAGCCTTTTCCTAGATGAGATCGGTGAATTAAGTTTAACACTGCAGCCGAAACTTTTACGTTTTTTGGAAAATGGAGAATTCAGACGCGTAGGCGGTGTAAGTAATTTAAGTTCCGATGTACGCGTAATCGGAGCTACTAATAAAAACCTAATGCAGGAATCGGAGAATAGAAATTTCCGCCGAGATTTATTATTCCGGCTCAACGTAATAACACTTACAATTCCCCCTCTTAGAGAAAGAGATAAAGACATCATAGTATTGGCAGAATATTTTCTTCAAAAATATTCCCCTATCAGAGCAGTAAAGAAATTATCCAATGAAGCCGAAAAAAGATTATTAAGATATAACTTCCCCGGGAATGTAAGAGAGCTTGAACATATCATCGAACGATCGATAATATTTTCGGAAGACAGTGTTATTCAAACCAAAGATCTTAATCTTCCTAAGGATGATTTTGATATTTTGATAGCAACCATCGAAACGGATGAAATTCTTCCAATGGAACAGATCGAAAAAATTCATATTCGGAAAGCGTTGGTTCGTTTTGATTGGAACCGGGAAAATACAGCCAGGGCCCTCGGCATTAGTCAAAAAACATTATATACAAAAATAAGAAAGTACAATCTAAGGTAATACAAAGAATCCTCAAAATGAGGGATGAAAAACCGTGTCGAATGAATCATTAACTCAGCTGCTCGAAAATGTCAATATCCCGATTGCCGTTGCAAAATCAGACAAGATAATCAACTGGCTTAATAATGAAGCCAAGAAAATATTTGACGATATCATCATCGGAAAAAATTTTGTTTCCCATTTCAAACTGAAAAAAAAAATTACCAAGGTCTTATCTTCCCAGATTAAATCATTACAAAGAGAATTGAAAGTAATTCCTCTCTACCGATCAAAAAAAATAACAAGATATGTTTTGCTTTTTAACAAACTCTCTGAAACTACTTACTCGGCACACAACATTGCACACGATCTTAACAACATATTCACGAGTATTTTGAACAGTATTGAGTTAATAAAACAAAAACCCAACGATTTTGAGAGGAATTCGTTTCTTCTAAACAACATTGAAAACAGTTCGATGAGAGCTGCTGAAATTATTGAAGATACTCTTGTAAAAGAGCGCAAGGAATCCTACACAATAAGAAAAATAAACATTACCGGTTTAATCGACGAACTGGCCAATAACATTAAACCGACTCTGGTAAAAGAAGTAGAGATTACAACCAATATAGATCCCAGTATTCACGCTATAAACGGGAAATACAACGATCTGTATCGGGTATTAATGAACATGTGTGTAAATGCAAGAGAAGCTGTGGAGCAAAAAGGTAAGATATTTATAACTGCACAAAACTGTTCAATAGACACAAATAATAACAAGACAAATAAAAATATTCCGGCAGGCGATTACGTACTTATAAAAGTAAAAGATACCGGAGTGGGAATAAAAAAAGAAGATCTCCCAAAAATATTCTCTTCCAAATTTTCGACCAAACAAAAACACATTAAATCAGGCTTAGGTTTAAACATTGTTAGTGAGATAATCAAAAAGCATAATGGTTTTATCCAGGTTGAAAGCAAGCTTAATGAATGGACCGAATTTTCTATTTATCTGCCTGCCATCATCAAAAAAGAATTATCCGAAAAATTCATCGAAGGGAAAACTATTCTAATCGCGGAGGATGAATATACACTTCGAGAGCTGTTGAGAGAGCTGCTCGAATCATATAATTATAAAATTATCGAAGCTGCAGATGGTTCTGAACTGATTGAAAAGTTAAAACTTATAGACAATATCGACTTATTCGTTATCGATCGAAAAATGCCCGGTGTTGATGGTTTTCAGTGCATTGAAAAAATTAGGGAAATTAAGAAGGATATACCTATAATTCTTGCTTCCGGTTCACCAACCGACGAGAAAAACCAAATGATTAGTAAATTGAAAATAGATAAAGTAATTAATAAACCTTATGACTTCGAAAATCTTCTCGACAATATAGAAAGATTAATTTGCTGAGGTTCCCGATCCTTCCGATTTCAAGTCTACCATCTTTAAGTCATTAACATAATCGGTAAAGACAGGTCTCTTAATTGAGCTGAGTTTCTCCAGTATCTCAATAATAGTCTTAGTAGCTTCTTCAATAAATTTCACTCTCTTATCGATAGCATCATGTGAAAGTATGGTTTTACCGAGTTCCCGTTTTATAGCTGCCAAGGAAAGATTTATCATTGTAAGAGGTTGTTTTATTTCATGATTAGCCGTTAGTACCGTTGCTGCGTAAGTATTTATCTTCTCTATCTCAATCAAGACCTTTTGAGATTCGCTGTATTTAAGTGCGGAATTGATCCTTGCTATAAGTTCAACTTTATTGAACGGTTTTTTTATATAATCGAAAGCACCGGCCAAAAGACCTTCTTTTACGTCCTGTGCATCCGTTAATGCTGTTACAAGAATGATCGGCATACCTTTGGTGCTTTCTGTTTCGACCAATTTTCTGCAAACTTCATAACCCGACATACCCGGCATCATTATATCAAGTAGTATCAAATCAGGCCGTTCTTCTATAGCCTTCCTCAAACCTGTTTCACCGTCATAAGCAGTTATTATCTCAAAACTTTCCCTTTCAAGTCTGTCTTGTAATATGAAGACATTATCAGGGTGATCGTCTATGATTAATATTTTTTTCATGTTTTACTTTCGGTTTGTTAGAATAAATTTTTGAATTTTAAAAGCCAGCGTATTCGTATTAATAGGTTTTGTTATAATATCATTGAAACCATTTTTCTCAATTACTTCTTTATTATCAAGCATGGCATAAGCGGTTAGTGCAATAACCGGAATATCTGTAAACTTACTATCGCTCTTTATTCTCCTTATAGTTTCAAATCCGTCCATTTGAGGCATCATAATATCCAACAAAACAATGTCAGGTTCAACATTATTCATTGTCAATAAGCACTCTACTCCGTTCCTAGCATAAATCGGATCATAATCCAACTCCCGAACAATTTCTCCGATTGTGAATAGGGTATCGCTGTCATCGTCAACTATAAGTACACGCTTTTTTATTTCACTGATCTTTTCTTCTGCAAGGATTGTCTTAACACTTTTCTTTTGTGTAGCCTTATCTTCTTCAAGAATACTACTCCTTAATTTATCACTGTACTCGATATTTAACCGATCCCTTAAAATTTTCAGAACGTCCATCGGATGATGTTTCGCCCTAATTGTAACGTCGTTGAGCTTATCATTAAAATCGGCTACCAACTGATCAGTCAAATCCCCAACCGCATAAACTATAATCGGTATCCTTTTTGTGCCAGCAGTATGTTTTAAATGATTAATTATATCAAGTACATTAACCTTTTTACTTAGGAAATCAATTATAATCAAATCGGAAGATGCTTGAGACACCGCATCGATAATTTCCTCGGTTGCATCTACATAATTTATTTTATATTTGTCCGAACCTAATAATCCATTAAAGAAATCAAATATATTTTTGTTTGTATCAATTACAGAAATCAACTCAATATCTTGATGGATAAAATTTTCAATAATATCTAGTTTAGAAATAAATTCTTCTTTAGTAGGTTCTGTAAAAATATAATCAAATACACTAAGCCCATATCCCACTTTTTTTTCCGTTAATACCGATATTAATATTACGGGTATATCTTTTGTGTTTTGTTTCTCTTTTAATTCCTTCAATATATACCAGCAATTTTTATCGTTTACATTAGCACTGAGAATGATTGCCTGCGGATTATTCCCCGAAAGATATTCCATTCCTTTAGAAGAAGTTGCTGCTGTATGTACGTTAAATTTGTTCAATGTTAAGTAATCACCGATTAGGCGTCTTGTAGCTTCATCTTGGTCAATTAAAAGAATAGTTCTATATTTTTTCTCACTGCCAACCTCATCAAAAGGCGACTCTGTTTCTTCAATGGAAAGATCGACTTTTTCAAGAACAATATCAGGTATTGTAACTATAAACGTAGTACCTTTATCAACTTCACTTTCAAATTTAATCTCTCCATCCAGTAATTGTATATACTTCTTAGATATTGTTAATCCAAGTCCGGTACCGCCGTATTTTCTGGTTGTACTGCTGTCTTCCTGACGGAATTCCTCAAAGATTGCATCTTTGAATTCCTCCGATATTCCTATCCCGGTATCAATAATCTCAAGCACAAGATCGGATGATCGTGAGACCCGACTATTTATTTTTACAAATCCTTTCTCAGTAAACTTTACAGCATTCCCGATAAGATTGATCAAAATCTGTTCGATTTTACCTCGATCAGTATTTAATAAATAATC
>CAZKNM010000034.1:24253-25292 GCA_964554135.1 uncultured Melioribacteraceae bacterium | reverse complement strand
TGGACCGTGTCTCAGTTCCAGTGTGGCTGATCATCCTCTCAGACCAGCTACCGATTGTAGCCTTGGTAGGCTTTTATACTACCAACTAGCTAATCGGATGCAAGCCCATCCATAGACGTTACCGAAGCAACTTTAACAACAACATCATGCGATGTCATTATGTAATCTGGTATTAGCGACAATTTCTCGACGTTATTCCAAATCTATGGGTAGGTTACTTACATATTACTCACCCGTGCGCCAGTGTACTCGCAATCCGAAAACTGCTTTCCCCTTGACTTGCATGTGTTAAGCACGCCGCCAGCGTTCGTCCTGAGCCAGGATCAAACTCTCCGTTGTAAATTTTAAAAATCGCGTAATCATGCTTGTTGAAACCCTAAAGTTATCAACTTTAGTCACTCACTCTGTAAAAGAACAATTATTCAAAATGGGCTTAAAACTTAATGCTAAATTAATCTTTTGTCAAGCATCAAATCGATTTATATATTAAAAAACCATAAACGACAATAATCTATTAAAAACACAAACTTAAGTATAATTTTATTTCTGTTAAAAAGCAAAAAATTTTAAAAAAATTTTATCACTATATAATTATAAAATAATCCAAACACACGTTCGATAACTTATCAATTAAGTTATGCCTATTAGTATTTTTTATTTCATTATATTTTCATATATTTATTTCGAAACAAGACGAAACTTTCTAGATTAAGCCGAGTCTAATAGTATTATAAATATCAGTACATTTTTAATAAATAACTAATTTGCCAACGATTGGGAGGTCAAACGCAAATGTTAATTGGATTTCGTTAACTTACATAACTAATCGAAAGGGGGAAATATGAAAGACCTCACTAACACACAAGCCACCTGCAATCCACTCTCAGACTTAATCAATGATAATATTTACGAGCTACTTGACAGTAGAGGATTAATTAATGAAAAATCCGTTCGTGATTATCAGATCAGAAAAAAATTCAAACAACTCAGATCCTCAAAAATTAGCGCAAGTGATGCAATTGACGTTCTGAGAGAGGAG
>CAZKNM010000034.1:4420-24243 GCA_964554135.1 uncultured Melioribacteraceae bacterium | reverse complement strand
TTTGACATAATACGTAATTTAGTTTATCAAATACAGAGATAAATCTTCTTGACATACTAATTGTCTTCATTTATATTTATACCACAAGCTTTGAAGATCTTAATTGATCTCTTGGTTTGTGAGACAGCCCAGTGTCCCCCCCCCAACACTGGGCTTTTTAATTAAAATATTAGAGAACTTTATGGCAAAAATTAAAAAGAAATCGAAATCAACCTATGAGTCTCCATTCAAAAATTACTGGGAAAAAAATAATTATCTAATAATTGGTGTAGGATTGTTTGTATTAATTCTAGGTTTTGTACTTATGGCTCAAGGGCCTTGGGATAATCCAGTTTCTCTATCCATTTCTCCCCTTGTGCTTTTAATCGCTTACTTAATTATCTTTCCTGTTGCAATATTGTACAAAAAAAAGAAAATAAAAAGCGACGCTGAAAATGATATTGGCGAAGATAAAAGGTAATGTTGTTTCAACACAAAAGAATAATTATCTGAAGAGTCATAAGCTTCTAGTCGTTCATCCTATTGATTTAAATGGTCATCCTATTGGCGAAGATGAAATGATTGCGCTAGATCTAATTGATGCAGGGATTGGTGATACAGTACTTGTTGTTCGGGAAGGAGATGCCGTTCAACAAATATTGGGACATAAGAACGCACCGGTTAATATTATGATTGTTGCTGTAGTTGATGATATCAGCACTGAAGGTGAGTAGAAACATAATTATATAGATTCTTGGCTCTTCCAAACATAGAAGATTTTATTTTTCTCAAGCTTCTTTTATCAGTTGAAGGGATTGGTCCCGGTAAAGTATTATCTCTTCTATCAAAGTTCAAAACTCCAAAAGAAATATTTTCAACCGATTTCCAATCTCTAACACAGGTCGACTTTATTAGCCACGTACTTGCAAACAGAATCCTTAAATCCACAGACAAACTGCCTTCGATTGAGCAAGCAGTAAATATAGAACTTGAAAAAGTTAATAAATTATCTGCCGGCATTTTAACCTACTGGGATAATGATTATCCTGAACTTTTAAGAAAGATATATTTACCACCATTAATCCTCTATACAATGGGCAATTTTACTGATACCGACAAATTTTCCATAGCGGTTGTTGGCACAAGGTTGCCGACCAATTATGGGAAGTCCCAAGCAGAAAAATTCTCAAGTGAGTTAGCCAAACAAAATATTGTAATAGTGAGTGGGCTAGCAAGAGGAATCGATTCTATTGCTCATAAATCAACATTAAAAACCGGTGGACGAACCATTGCTGTAGTAGGATCAGGTCTGGACATTATATATCCCTATGAGAATAAAAAATTATTTGCGGAAATAATTGAGAACGGAGTGGTTATCTCCGAGTATGAACCTGGTACAAAACCGGATGCACAAAATTTTCCAAAACGAAATCGTATTATCTCAGGATTGGCACTTGGGACTATTATTATTGAAACAGGTATTAACGGCGGTGCAATGCAGACTGCTGCTTACGCCCTGGATCAGAACAGGGAAGTTTTTGCCATACCGGGAAATTTGGGAATAAAACAAAGCGAAGGGACTAATATTCTTATTCAAAAAGGCGAAGCTAAACTGGTTAGAGAACCGGAAGATGTTTTGATCGAATTGGAATTAAAACTGAAACCTGTAATAGGAAAAACTATTCCTAAACCCGATTACGAATTAAATCTGTTCGAAGAAAAAATCGTTGATGTATTAAACTCTGATCAACTCCATATTGACGACATTGCAACACGAACATCTCTGAGTACTGCCGATTGTTTAGTTCATTTACTCTCCCTTGAATTTAAAGGAGTGGTAAAACAATTACCTGGTAAATTATTTATGAGGATCTAATTAATATTTTTTCTTAGACTTCCAGAGATCTTTAAGTCTTTCTTTTATTGTCTTCTCAAAGCCATTGTCACTTGGAAAGTAATATTGGATATTTCTCATTTCATCGGGCAGATAATCTTCAACAACAAAATTTTTATCATGTTCATGAGGATACTTATAATCTTTTCCGTATCCTATCTCATCCATAAGTTCTGTTGGTGCGTTTCTTAAATGCAACGGGACAGGATAGAGAGATTTATTTTTAACATCGCTCAACGCTTTACTAATAGCAGTATATGAAGAATTACTTTTAGGAGATGACGCCAGATAAGTGACGCACTGAGCAAGAATTATTCTAGCCTCGGGCATACCGATTTTATCTACAGCACTAAATGTCGATTCTGCAATCAACAAAGCATTGGGTGAAGCATTACCAATATCCTCAGACGCCAAAATTACCATCCTGCGTGCAATGAACAACGGATCTTCTCCTCCCTCCAGCATCCGTGCCATCCAGTAAAGAGCTGCATCTGGATCACTCCCTCTTATACTTTTAATGAATGCCGAAATTAAATTATAATGTTCCTCCCCACTCTTATCATAAATTATATTTTTTCTCTGAATGACATCTTCAATTTTTTGCTTTGTAATCTTAATTTCCGAAACTTCTTCTTCGGACAAAACAACAGCCTCCAAAATATTCAAAACGATTCTTGCATCTCCGCCTGAAATAAAAATCAGAAAATCTTTATCTATCTCAGCAATATTTAATTTAGAAAACAACTCATCTCTGGTAAGTGCATCATTAATTATATTTTCCAGATTTACTTTTGATAAAGGTTCCAAGATATATACTCTAGCTCTTGATCGCAGTGCAGGTATAATCTCGAAAGATGGGTTTTCTGTTGTAGCGCCAATGAGAATTATTTCTCCTTTTTCAACAGACGATAGTAAGGCATCCTGCTGTCCTTTGTTGAAGCGGTGTATTTCATCAATAAATAAAACAGTCTTTCTATGATAATCTAAATTTTCTCTGCCCTTTTCAATTATCGCTCTAATCTCTTTAACTCCTGATGAGACAGCATTAATCTGATAAAAATCAGAACTTGTGTTTTCTGCAATTATCTTTGCGATCGTTGTTTTTCCCGATCCGGGTGGACCCCACAGAATGAACGAACTAAGCGAATCGTTCTCAATCATCACCCTCAACGGTTTACCTTCACCAATAAGTTGTTTCTGACCTTCGAAATGATTTAACGATTTCGGACGGATTCTATCGGCAAGCGGTGTCTGTGGTATTTGTTCTTTCCAGCTCACGAAAATCTGCAAATTTTAATTTTCTTCAATCTTAAATGCTTTTTCATTCTTATACATCATATGATATCTTTCTCTGGCTATTTTTTCTATCTCATTTAAGGATGTTTTTAATGAATCAATTTGATTATCAAGTTCATGTATTTTTTTTTCGGTGTCATTTATCTCCCTTTGCAACGCATTGATTTCGCTTTTCAATCCCATGTATTTAATTAATCCATAGTCATTGAAAATTATAAATCCGGAAAAACCGATAAATATTAATAGGAACAATATCCGAACAACACTTCTATTTTTACTTCTCTCTGCCAATGCCGAAAACCTTAAAAGTCCATTCTATTTCTCTTATCAATTTTTACCCCATATGTACTTTCAGCGATGGAATATAATTCTTTCAACTTAACGATAGGGATGGTTTTTTCTCTCCCGATTAATCTCGCGACAAAAAGAGTATGGGCTGCATGTTCAAGTTTTTCCATCCTAAAGTAAGCTCCTTTAATTGTCTTACCAAGCGTCACCGCACCGTGATTTTCAAGCAAGAAAGCCCAACTATATTCCATGAACGGCATCATTGAGCCTGGGAGTTCTTCGGTAGAAGGAGTTGAATATTTACATATCGGAACTTTCCCCAGAGCAAGAACGAATTCAGGAAATACAGGACGTGTCATCCCCTCCCCAGCTGTGGCAAAAGCTGTTGCATAAACAGGATGACAATGTATCACACAATTGACATCATTTCTTTTTTCATAAGCAAGTATGTGAATTAAAACTTCGGTTGATACTTTCCCTTCACCGCTGATTTTATTCCCCTTGTAATCGATCTCAATAAAATCTTTCTCTTCTATTTCACCTTTGCATTTACCTGAGGGAGTTATTAAAATTTTTTCTCTATCAATTCGAGCTGATAGGTTTCCATCGTAAGCAGAAACATACCCTTTTTCGTAAACTTTCCGACAAGTCCGGGTCAATTCACTTCTGAGAGACATTTTTTTCGATCTCTTCAATTAACTTTAATGATATAATACTATCAAAACCTGTGACAGTAGGTGGTTCATTTTTTAAGAATGATTTCTGAATCGATCTCAATAATCTTAGTTGCTTATTAACCCGTTTGCGGAAGGATTTCTTTGCTTCCCCTTTCAAATCAATAATTAATTTACTGGATACGTTTCGCTTCCCAATCAAGTTTTCAATGCTTATTGCTCCTTTAACACCAAGAATTTCAATTCTATTGAAAGATTTCGGATTATTATAAGATACATGAAAATATCCGTAACCGTTCTTTTCGAATTTGAGAAGAGCACTGGCAAAGTCTTCGACTTCAGATTGATATATAACATTATCAATACTTCCCTTAATCAACTTCATCTCACCGCCTAAATACCTTATCAAATCTATAACATGGGGACCAAGATCCATCAGTGCTCCTCCACCGCTCAACTCCTTCTTGAATCGAAAATTATCGGTTGGAGGCAAATCAATGTTAAAACTCATTGTTACCGAAACAATTTTCCCAAGCATTTGCTTGTCGATTAATTCTTTAGCTTTAATAACATGCGGGTGAAAACGATTTGTAAGGTTAATAGTAAGATATACATTATTATCCTTACAAACCTTCACCATCTCTTCGGCTTGCTGGGAAGTGAGTGCTAAAGGTTTTTCACATAAGATATGTTTACCTGCTCTTGCAGCTTTAATCACCTGTTCATAATGGTTTGCATTTATACTCGAGATGTAAACAACATTAATATCGCTATTCAAAAATTTATCATAATCGTCGAATGAGTTAGAAGCACCGAAATTATTGGATATACTTTTTGCTCTCGAAAGATTTGAACTATAGACAGAGACCAACTTACTGCGTTTTAGAAGTTGGAATGTAGGCAGAAAGGTTTCTTCGGCATACTTGCCGCACCCGGCTATACCCCATTTTAATTTTTTCGGAATTTTTGATCTAATTTTCTTCTTAGAAGTCTTATGAATCATTTTCATTTACTATTCTTTATTTTTCTTTGTGTTGTATTCCCTTCCATTTAGGGTGGAAACGTCTCAATGTTAATAACTTATATCCATGCCATCTATATTGACGATAATTTTCATTATCCCATTACGTTATTGAAACGTGCTAATTTACAATTTTCCCAATTAAACTTCTTGAACAAATCATTATTTATTGCTACGGCTTCAATGTCAGTAGGTCATAGTTTGAGTTTAATATTGTAAGATCATCTGTCTTTACTCGAAAATATTTCCCTTTCAGCCACATTTCAGTCATATCTTTATAATGATCACTCATAAAATAACCCGATTGACCGGTCGTTAAAATAAATTCAAACTCATCCGGTTTTGAAAAATCAAATATATAACGCATGGATGGCCCGACATCAACATCAAAGGGACTAGTAAAAGAATATTCACCCAAAAATATCGTTGTCCCATCTCCACCGACTTTGTACGGTCCCAAATCTATCAACTGATCCAGCCATGAAGAAGCTCCATGGAAAATATGTTTGAAAGTCACTTTATGTATTTCTCCCCACTGCCACATAGCAATATTTTTACCTAAATCATTTTCCAATTGAGTTACCGCGCTCACTAAACTCTTGCGGATAATATCGTCTCTTCTTTCTTTCTGCTCTGTACGTATATCATCGAACCAACTCGAGTTATTTTCTATTAAAAGTCTCTCAACGGTCCTATATGGTACATTACTGAGGAAAATGTATTCTTCGAGTAACTCTTGGCCCATCTCATCTTCAAAGATATTTTTTATCAAGTACTGTAAGAAAACAGCATAGATCGATGGAATCTGGCTGTTCAAATCCATTCTATAATCCCATTTACGAAGAAGTTCAACGGCCAGCCTTAAATTATCATCATGATAATTAATATTCTTAAAAGCATCGACAACATATTTCGTTATGCTCTTTGCATAATGAGAATAAAAATCGTTTTGATACTTTTTAAAATCTTCTACAGAATGATTTTTTTTGGATTTCAAAAGTTCGGTAATTCTTTTTATCCTGGACGATGGCTCCCATATATTGGAAATATGATATCTAAAATTCTCTATTGTTTTGTTATTAGCAGAAGCAATAAAACCCTGAGGCGGATTATAAAGCTTCGGCATTTCGTCATACGGAACGTACCCAATCCAATCATACATATCTGTCGTACCATCGCTTACGATAGTAGGGCTTTGATTTTTTCTTATCGGTAACTTGGCCGCACAAATGTATCCGATATTTCCTTCCTTATCGGCATAAACAAAATTTTGTCCCGGTGAATTGAAATACCGTAACGCTTCACGAAATTCATTCCAATTGGCGGCTTTACTCACGGAAAGAATCGCAAACGGTTCATCACTAAATTCCAGCCCAGTCCATCTCATACTTAATACCGTCGGATTTTGATATACATTCGGAAATAATATATTGTACGGGTGTATGTCTGAAATAATTGGTCCTCTATGGGTTTTCTTTATTTCTATTTCTACACTGGACGAATCCTTAACAGTAATAGTATCCTTCATTATTTCCAAATCTCTCCACTTTCCGTTAAACAAATATTTTGTTTTCAGAGAATCCAGCCTTTCAATATAAAAATCGGAATCATCAGCCATAACATTTGTAACAACCCAGGAAATGTTTTGATTTTTCCCAATTACGATTCCAGGCATTCCTGGTAAAGTAAATCCCGAACAATGCCAATCTTTACTACGAATCACAGCCACGTACCAAGTCGCCGGCGCTTGTAATGGAAGATGCGGATCATTCGCAATAATCGGTTTGCCCGAAATAGAATGTTTTCCATCAACAACCCAATTATTCGAACCGAGATGTGTTCCGTCAAAGCCGATAAATCGCCTAAAAAGTTTATCTGTTTTCACAAACTCATTAGTTACTGCAGAATAATTAACAGAGAAAGGAATAATAGTAGGTTCATTTTCGGGAAAGTCTGGTAAGATTTCTTTTACCTTTTCGGCACCCAACTTTTGAATTAAATGCGCAAACGAAACGTCGGACCACCAACTGAAATTTAACAACCAGGCCATCATCTTGGAAATTATTAAGCTGTGTTCCGGTTTCCATGGGTAGGGATCATATCCCAGGACATCAAACTCCACAGGATACTTCCCCTTTGCTTGCTTAAGGTATTCATTCACTCCTGCAGAGTAAGTGTATAGAAACCTCTTTGTCATGGGATTCAACTTATCGAATGAATCTATAACGGATTTATATATACCAATGGTCCGAAACATTTTATCGAAAGGGAGTGCTCGGCTTCCAAAAACCTCGCTCAATCTCCCCTCCCCTGCACGGCGTAATAAATCCATCTGAAAAAGTCTTTCCTGGGCATGTAAAAAACCAAGAGCAAAAGCTGCGTCTTTTTCATCTGAAGCAAAAATATATGGAACTGCAAATTGATCTCTATAAATCTTTACTTCGGAAGTAATCCCTTCTACATCCAACTCACCAGAATAATCCGGTACGGGGCTAAGTAACGTCCAATAGGAATATAATGCAATAAACAAGAATAATATGAATATAGAAACAAGCAGCGATAGCGTTACTTTTACCCATTTTTTCATTTAAAAATCTTTATAATTTTTTTTGAACAAATCAAATTAGAGTTTACAAACACGAAAATAATATATTTTATTTTATATAACATGGGCTTTTTAGTATAATCTTTCAGAGCGAATGATTAAATTTGCATTACTTTGAAATAAGGAGCGAAGAGATGGATACACTATTTATAATTGTCATATTAATAAATTTAATTGTTCTAATATCCATAGTTCTTCTCTACCTAAAAGTAAGACGTAATATAACTTCAACAGATACCAAGATTCTGGATGAGGTGCTTTCCAAAAACATTGATAAAATTGAACGTCTTCTTAAAGATGAATTTAGCCGTAACCGTGAGGAATCGGCAAATGTTGCAAAACTACAAAGAGAAGAGATGAGAATATCCCTCGACAAATTCAGCGACCAACTTTCAAAGTTAACCGACAAGAACGAAGAACGTTTTGATAAGCTTACAGAAAAAGTAGCATCGCAGTTAAAAGAAATTCAAGAGAACAACAGCAAGAAACTCGAAGAGATGCGTGTAACGGTAGATGAAAAATTACATTCAACTTTGGAGAAGAGACTCGGCGAATCTTTCAATATCGTAAGCACACAGCTAAAAAGCGTATATGAAGGTTTGGGTGAAATGCAAAAACTCGCAACGGGAGTTGGTGACTTGAAAAGAGTACTTACCAATGTAAAAGCAAGAGGCACCTGGGGTGAAGTTCAGTTAGAGAGATTGATCGAACAAATTTTAACACCCGATCAATACGCTAAAAATGTAAAAACAAAAACTTCAAGCAATGCCATGGTTGAATTTGCAATCAAAATGCCCGGCAGCCAGGATAACGAGCCGGTATGGATTCCGGTCGATGCAAAATTTCCACTTGAAGATTATCAAAAATTAATGGATGCACAGGAAATTGCAGACGTAAACATGATCACTGAAATATCAAAAGCTATTGAGAGAAGAATAAAACAGCAGGCAAAAGACATACAAGAAAAATATATCGATCCTCCGCACACTACAGATTTTGCCGTGATGTTTCTCCCGGTGGAAGGTTTATACGCCGAAGTTCTAAGGATACCGGGATTGTTCGACTTCATTCAGAGAGAACATCGCGTAACCATCACCGGACCGACAACATTTCTTGCTGTATTGAACAGTCTCCAGATGGGATTTCGTACTTTAGCAATTCAAAAGAAATCAAGCGAAGTTTGGAAAATTCTCGGAGGAGTTAAAACCGAATTCGGAAAATTCGGAGATGTACTCGAAAAAACTCAAAAGAAATTGCAAGAAGCCAGCAACACGATCGACGACGCATCGAAAAGATCACGAGCCATCGAGAGAAAACTTAGAGATGTGCATGAATTACCTGATTCCGATGAAGAAAAATTATTGGATGAGTAAATATTTTATGAATGACAAAGTATCGTAAGTTTTGCTAAAGATTTCTGCTCACCTATTGCTATTAACTTATCCCCTTTTTGAAATTCCGTTGAAGAAGTAGGATTATATATAAATTTCCCATCCTCTCTGAAAATCGCTACAATTATAATATTCAAATCCTTCCGCACGGGTGAATCAGCTAAGGTTTTTCCTATCAACGATGATCCTGCATAAAGCTGAATCTCTTCAAGACTTATGTCAATATCTTTATTCCTTGCAACTCCTTCGATAAAATCAATAACACCCGGACGCAGTAACAACTGCACCATTCGATTTCCTCCTAATTCATATGGTTTTACAACCCTATGTGCGCCGGCTTTAACTAATTTCGGCTCTGTTCCCTCATCAACGGCACGTGCGACAATAAAAATGTTCGGATTTAATTCTTTTGCCGAAAGAGTTGTGAATACATTATCGGCATCTGTTTTTATTACCGCTACAATACCTTTTGCTTTTTTAATTCCGGCATTCAATAAAATTTCGTCGCTGGTAGCATCTCCATTGATAAATAGAAATCCTCTTTCGATAAGCTTTTCTATTTTAGTCGGATTATTTTCTATTACAACAAACGAAGCGTTATTCTCAATCAAACCTTCGCAAATCTGCATACCCATTCGTCCGTAACCGCACACAATATAGTGGTTTTCCAATTCTTCGAGTTTCTTGCTCATCCTCCGCCTCCTGAAAATTTGTGTTTCAATTAAAAATTGTACGCCCCTTCCACCGGAATATGCAATAGCCAATACACCTGTTATAATAAGAAAGATTGTAAGAATTCTACCGGGTAATGATAATTCTCTCACTTCTCTAAAACCAGTGGTTGAAATTGTAATAATGGTCATGTAAAATGCATCAAAAACAGAAAAATTTTTCTCAAGGATCGAATATCCAATAGTACCAGTAATAATAACAACAACAATTGCAAGCAAACCGATCTTTAATTGTCTAATTGTCTGAGAAATCATCCGGTTTATTTTTATCCTGTTTTTTTTCTATTGATAATATGAAAATCATACGCTTAAGTTGCAAGTGATAATATGAATTTGTTAAGCCCGGATTTAAGTCCTAAAAAATATTTTTTACCGACTAATTCCTGCTATTCACCGATAAATCCTTTCTGAGTACTTGACAGTAATATATATTTCCCATCAGAAAAATGAAATAACTTATAAAGGAGAATAAAATGAGCGAAGGAAGATACACGAGTTCAAGATTATGGATCGGTTTAATTTTGATAGTAATCGGCGCTTTATTCCTGCTTAGGAACTACGATATATTCGATTTCGACATTCCCGATTTTATATACCAATGGCAGACTATCTTTATAATAGTAGGTGTAATACTTCTTTTCACCTCTAGAAATAAGACACCCGGAATAGTTTTTATTGCAATCGGAGCTTTTAACCTTTATCCCGAATTATGGCCGTTGCTGCTTATTGGAATCGGTGCATACATAATTTATAGAAGAGAGTATGCGAGAACAAGGATTTCTCACCATGATAAAATTCACTCCAAAGAATCTCCTCCTGGAATAAATGTAGGTGAAGATACAATTGACGACGTTTCAATCTTCGGAGGAGGCAACAAAGTACTACATTCACAAAACTTCTGCGGAGGCAAAATCACTGCAATTTTCGGCGGCTCGGAAATAAACCTAAAAGAATGCAGACTAGCCGAAGGAATACACGAAATTGAAGTAATCGCTTTGTTTGGCGGAACAACCATTATTGTTCCAAATGATTGGAAAGTCCAGGTCGATATCGTTCCGATATTCGGCGGCTTCGGAGATAAGAGAAGAAAAGACCCGAATCTTGCTTACCAGCCAAACCGAACTTTAGTAATAAGAGGAGTAGTTATTTTCGGCGGTGGTGAATTAAGAAATTAAATCAATAATAAGGAGTAAACACAATGCACGATAGAAACGGAAAAGCATGGGTAGGTATTATACTTATTATTCTGGGTGCGATTTTTCTTTTGAAAAACATACACATACTCCCCTATGAATTACATAGAATAATTTTTTCCTGGCCTTCTATATTGTTAATTGTTGGAATAATTATCTTAAGCAAGTCAAGGAATAATGCATTGGGAGTAATTCTAATAGCATTCGGCGGTATATCACTCATCCTAAGATTTTTTGATTATCCCTTCAGAGAATTCTTCTATGATTTCTGGCCCGTAATGTTGATTGCTTTGGGATTATATATTCTTTACAGACGTAAAGACTTTCGTTCTCATGGATCCTCGTGCTGCTCAACCGATGAAAAGGAAGATGGATTCATCGAATCGAATGAAGATTATTTAGATGAAACCATAATTTTCTCCGGAGTTGATAAAAAAATCAAATCGAATAACTTCAAAGGTGGAAAAATCACTGCTTTATTCGGTGGCGGAGATATTGATTTATATGACTGCCAATTAGCTGAAGGTGAAAATGTTCTTGATTTAGAATGTATTTTCGGGGGCGTAGATATTATTATACCAAAAGATTGGCAGGTTGTAATGAAAGTGACGGCAATTTTTGGCGGTATAGACGACCAGCGTAGGAAAGAGGTTACTTCGGTTTATCAGGAAGGGAAAGTACTGGTAATAAAAGGATTGGTTCTCTTCGGCGGTGGTGATATAAAAAACTAACCTTTACCGATTAAAATAATAAACGGGAATTTAGCAAAATGATAAATCCATTTATCAATAGTACGAACCGATTCTCAATATACTTTTTTATATGGGTTGTAATTACATTGGTTCAAATATTTACGCTGAATGTTATTTTAGAACTTGATCTCGGTTATGCAATAACAGACAGCATTGTTTTTAATGTGCTTTATTTAGGAATAGGACTCAGCCTCTGGTACCCGACAAGGTTTATCACTTTCGAGAATTATTCTTTATTGAAAATTTTTTTGAACCACACGGTTGCAGCAATTGTAACTTCAGGTTTTTGGATTTTTCTGGGATATTTCATACTTGATAAAATTTTTAATATCGATGGAATCAACAGGGAATTTCTCTCTAGTTCGCTAATTTGGAGATTTTTTATCGGCATATTATTTTATTCCATAATCGTCTCTCTAAACTACGTTATTATTTACTATACAAATTTTCAAGAAAAAATACTTAAAGAATCCGAATTGCGCGCTTTGATAAAGGAGTCTGAACTAAAAACATTAAAGTATCAGATAAATCCGCATTTCATATTTAACAGTCTCAACTCAATCAGCTCTCTGACCTTATCTGATCCTAAACGTGCACAAGAAATGACCATCAAACTTTCCAGTTTTCTCAGAAACACTCTTTCTAAAAATGAAAACCTAAAACATAAATTGAGCGATGAAATAAAAAATGTTAAATTATACTTAGATATCGAGAAGATCAGGTTTGAAGACAGATTCGAGTTGGTTGAGGATCCAATTGAAGACTGCGATTCGATAGAAGTACCTAGTATGATTCTGCAGCCGTTGTTTGAAAACGCAATTAAGCACGGTGTTTATGAGAGTATCGAAAAAGTATCGATCCGATTGTCATGCAATATAGAAGACAACTATTTAAAAATAACTGTCGAAAATTCTTTTGATCCGGACTCGGTTTCTAAAAAAGGTGAAGGTATAGGATTAGTGAATATTCAAAATAGGTTGAAATTGATTTATAACCAGGAAAATTTGCTTACAATCAGAAAGACTGGAAACATATTCAAAGCAAATATCTATATCCCTCTGGAAGGAGGTAAATACAGTGGGTAATAAAACAAAAGTTGCAATAATAGATGATGAAAAACTTGCACAGGATATCGTTGCCAATTACTTAAAAGCGCATGAAGACATCGAGATAATCGCTAAATGCAGCAACGGATTCGAAGGAATAAAAATAATTAATGAACAAAAACCGGATATCGTTTTCCTAGATATTCAAATGCCGAAGATTAACGGCTTTGAAATGCTTGAACTTCTCGACGAAACACCGGTAATTATATTTTCAACTGCGTTCGATCAATATGCGCTGAAAGCTTTCGAAGTCAACGCAACGGATTATTTATTAAAACCTTATTCTCAAGAACGCTTTAATGAAGCACTTTCAAAAGCCATAATCCAACTAAAAAATAAAGATAAGTATAACAAAAACATACAATCACTAATTTCTCATTTGGACGAAAAACCCGAATATCTTGACCGAGTTGTAGTAAAGGACAAACAAAAAATCAGCATCATACCTATCGACGATATTAAATATCTCGAAGCTCAGGACGACTATGTAATGTTGAATACCTCACATGGTAAATTACTCAAACAAAAAACAATGAAATACTTTGAGAGACATCTGAATCCCAAAGATTTTGTACGCATTCACCGGTCGTATATTGTAAAATCAGATTTCATAAAACAGATTGAATTATTCGAGAAAGAATCCTACCGCGCTATTCTTAAAGATGAAAGCAAACTTCCTATAAGTAAAACAGGATACGACAAGCTGAAAAATTTTTTCAACCAATAGTTTCCCGGCAAGAAATCTCAATACATATAAAAACATAAGTTTGAAGTTTGTCTATCCTCTCTTTATATTTTACAATGAGAATTTAGTGAGGGTAATATGACTTTGGATAGAGACCTCCAATCAGTACAGGAAGTGAGAGAACTGACCCGCCGAGCAAAAGAAGCCCAACTCGAATTCAAACACTTCAACCAAACTCAGGTGGATAAAATTATTAAAGCAATAGCAGATGCCGGTTTTAAGGAATCGGAAAGATTGGCAAAGATAGCCTACGAGGAAACGGGATTCGGTAAATGGCAGGATAAGGTTATCAAAAATCAATTCGCTACTAAAAATGTCTACAATTCCATAAAGGATTTGAAAACAGTAGGCATAATAGATATTCAAAAGAACGGTAAGATTGTTAAAATTGCCGAACCGATGGGAGTGGTTGCTGCTCTTATCCCTTCAACAAATCCCACATCAACTGCCATGTTCAAAACAATAATCTCTTTGAAGTGCAGAAACTCTATAGTATGCAGCCCTCACCCTAAAGCGATCAACAGCATACAAGAATCTTTGCATGTATTAAGAGAAGCTGCAGAAAAAGCCGGTGCACCAAAAGATTTGATTCTCTGTATGACAATACCTACGCTTGAAGGAACAAATGCTTTAATGAAGGATGATAATATTGCGATCATACTCGCAACAGGCAGTACACCGATGGTTAAAGCAGCTTATAGTTCGGGTAAACCTGCTTACGGAGTGGGTCCAGGTAACGTTCCGGCATTCATTGAACGAACGGCAAATTACCAGAAAGCAACTGCTGATATTATTTATGGAACTACATTCGATAACGGAACATTATGTTCATCAGAACAATCAATGATTGTTGATCGTCCGTTGAAAGATAAAGTAATAGAAGAGGCAATAAGAAACGGCGCCTACTTTGCAAACTCAGAAGAGAAGAAGAAATTAGAAAATGCTCTCGTTAAAAAAGAGGGAATCAATCCAGAAATAGTTGGCAAACCGGCACCCTGGATTGCAAACTATGCCGGATTTTCCATACCCGACTCCACAACTGTCTTAATTGCTGAGTGCCAACGCGTCGGGAAAGAAGAACCGATGTCTATAGAAAAATTATCACCGACACTCGCTTTCTATGTTGTTGACGGATGGCTGGACGGATGTCATAAGTGCATCGAGTTACTGGAGTTCGGCGGTGTGGGACATACGATGGTTCTTCACTCCAACGATAAAGAAATTATAATGAAATTTGCTTTAGAAAAACCGGCTTTTAGAATACTTGTCAATACTCCTAGTTCGGTTGGGGCAGTGGGTTACACTACAGCTCTCAATCCATCGTTTACACTTGGACCCGGAACATGGGGCGGCTCGATCGTATCGGAAAACGTAACCGCACATCACCTGATGAATATTAAAACTCTCGCATTCGAGGTAATGCCCATTAATAAGGGTCAAACTGTTTCTTCATTGGATGCAACGGGAATTCAAACACCAACGCGGGGAGACGGGCATTTCATCTCACAAATTGAAGAGAGACTGCGCGCAAGAGCCGGTAATCCGAATGTACCTTACACAGGAATTTCGAAAAGTGATAACATGAGTGAACGAAAAGCGAAAATTCTGGGAAAGGGAATTACAGAAGAAGAAATTCAAAAAATTATTAAGGAATTTAATCTATAACCAGGCTGGAGCGTTAAGGTGGTATTTATTCATACCGGTCTAATTTAAATTTCTCACCAAGATAGAGTTTCCTTACATCGGGATCGGTGGCTAATTTATTTGCCGTTCCCTCTTTAAATATTTTCCCGTCAATCAAAATATAAGCTCTATCAACTATACTTAGAGTTTCATGCACATTATGATCAGTTATTAAAACACCGATACCTTTCTTTTTGAGATTGGCCACTATGTTCATAATATCTTCAACAGCAATAGGATCAACGCCGGCAAAAGGTTCGTCCAACAACATAAACTTCGGTTTGTTGGCTAATGAACGAGCAATTTCTGTTCTTCTTCTCTCACCGCCACTCAACTGGTAACCCATACTTTTTCTGATATTAACAATACTTAATTCTTTCAATAGATTCCTGCATTTCTTTTCTTTCCTTATTGGAAATATCCATCATCTGCAGAACAGCCATAATATTGTCTTCGACACTTAGTCTTCTAAAAACAGAAGCTTCTTGGGGAAGATAACCGATTCCCATTTTCGCCCGTTTATACATCGGTTCAGAAGTTATTTCCTTCTCATCAATAAAGACTTTCCCCTCATTTTGCTTAATCATACCGACGATCATATAAAACGTCGTGGTTTTGCCGGCACCATTAGGTCCCAGCAATCCAACTACCTCACCCTGTTTGACTTTTATCGAAACATCATTAACGACGGCTCGTTTCTTATAAACTTTTACCAAGTGTTCGCTTCTTAATGTTAGTTCGTTCTGCATCTTAAAATTATTTATTTGTGTATCGAATATAACTCAAAAAGTCCTATTAAGTAAAATGAGTTCTTTCCTCGGTCTTCCCGTGTAGATTCTAAAAGTCGGTAGTGTAAAATCTTTCTCTTTACCTTTTATTAAGAGTTCTGGATGATATTCACTTACTGGAGATCCGTACAATCTTACATCGACAACGGCACTGCTGTCGAAATAAATCACTGCTCTCTCTGCGCTGGATTTTATGAGTCCACTCGGTTCATTACCCTCAAACAGGTAATAAATACTTAGAACTCCTTTCTCCACTTCAGTTCGCTTTATACTGTTATCTTCGAAATACATTTTGATATCATCCCCTGAGATTTGATCGTAACGAAACTCGTAATCCTCTTTTTCGGAAATGATGGATGCATTATAAATCACATTGATCCAATCGAGTTGGTTATCATTCAAAAAAATATTTATCGAATCCCCCGCTAGTTGAGAATTTTCATACCAAAGGACCGGTGACGCACTATTCTCGTTGGATTTAACAGTGAAGATTCTATCTTCATTTCTAAAAAACACAGACCGGTCGTTCCGCGAAGCAAAATCACCCCTCACAATTTTAACTGAATCCGTCGCAATAAATTTATTGGTAGAATCGGCAACCTGTTCCATAATCACGGAAGATATTGCCAGAGTATCAATTCTGCCGGAGTTTGAAGTATCGATCTGTATAAAGACGGGATTGCCTGTAATTTTTGAATAATGTTTTTGGCCCAAATCAATTAATTCTTCACCAAAAATCGTTACATTGTTTTTAGCATCGGTGATTTTAATATTACCGAAAGCAAATGTTGAATCAGCATTTCTATAATTAACCAAACTATCAGCCGATAGAGAGGAAGTGGAATCAAAAACAAAGACTTGGCCTGCTGCTTCAACTTTATCTTCATCGTGATAATAAATTAACCTGTGAGACATTAATGTATTTACAGAATCAAATAGTTCAACATTCCCCGTAAAAAATCCCTTCCTTTCGTTTGTATAATAATATCCAGAAGAGGCGGATAAACTTATATATCCGTCATTCAAGAAAATATCCCGGTCTGAATATGCAATCTTTTCGTTACCGTAATAAAATCCTTCCTCTGTAATAACTATAATACTATCCTGTCTTACAACAACATTACCCAAAAGTTTTGCTTGATTAGATTTAAGATATTGAATGGCTTTGTTACAGGTAATTTTAACATTGCCTTGTATCATCACAACATTTCCGATCACCTCTCTAATGTTTTGTCCGTCAACAACCTTTCCGATTAAGCTGTCGCCTACCACCGTAATTATCTGATCACTTTCTTGAGCAGAAACTGCCGCAGAAATGAATAGAATTACCAGAAGTGACTTTGTAAATATCTGCATTACTTCGATTCGTCTTCTTTGAGATTGGTTGTGTAAGTTATGTTATATATGATATAATTTTCCAAACGCTGGTCGGATTCAAAACCGAATCCCTCGATCTTCTCCGTCTTGGAAATCAAGGTTACAAATTTATCGGTGGAAATCTTTTTGTCTCTATTCCTCCACATCAATTCATCGGTTGTCAAGGTAGTACCGCTGTCGCTTACAGCAACAACGCTGTCAATTGCAAACATATCGCGGGTATCGTCGTTCACTCTGCCGAATTTCGCCGTTAATGTAGAAGTTTTTTCTTCTTCTTGATTATAAAAATCGACCTTCATACCTTCCAAATATGTCATCTTCCTGCTGTCATATTTCTTCAGATGATCTGCAAAAACGATTGCCCGCAGCTTTCCTTCTTCAGTCAAGAATATCTCGGCATTCCAGCTTTCTTGGTTTGGAATCTCTTCCTCATCAACAGTGTGATCTATCTGCGGTTCTATCTTCTCCTCACCGCATCCACAATAAAACATTAGTATTAAAATAGAGATAACAAACTTTTTCATCTTCTCTGCAAACCTAATTTTACAAGATCATGCAAATGTACTATCCCGATTGGTTTCTTCTTTTTGTCGATTACAATAAGAGACGTAATATTAAAATTCTCCATTTGTTGAAGTGCAAATGATGCAAGATATTCTGCTTCAATAGTTTTTGGATTCGATGTCATCACATCCTTTGCCGTAAGATTTTTTATATCCAATGTTTTCTCCAGCAATCTTCGCAGGTCGCCATCTGTAATAATACCAACCAGAATTCCTTTATTGTTAACAACACAAGTTGTACCCAACCTCTTTGAAGAAATTACATATATCGCATCCTTCAAGGATGTGTTCTCATTAACTATCGGAACATCTTCGCTTGCATACATAATTTCTGAAATTTTCAATGAAAGCCGTTTTCCTAAACTACCGCTGGGATGAAGCATTGCAAAATCTTCGGCTGTAAATCCCCGCTTTTCAAGAAGTGCGATGGCTAATGCATCCCCCATAACTAAAGCGGCTGTTGTTGATGCTGTTGGCGCCAGGTCATAGGGACAGGCCTCTTCTTCAATAGTTGCATTTAAAATAATATCACACTTCCTTGCCATTTTGGAATTTTTATTTCCAAGCATACCGATCACTACAACTTTCATTCTTTTAAATAGCAATACTAAATCCATCAACTCTTCGGTATTTCCGCTCTTGGAAATGATAACTACGATATCATTTTTTCGAACCATTCCCAAATCACCATGCAACGCATCGGTAGGATGAAGGTATATAGCAGCTGTTCCGGTTGAGTTCATCGTTGCAACAATCTTGCGTGCAATCAATCCGGATTTACCTATTCCCGTAAAAATAACTCTCCCCCTTGAATTGTAAATCGTATTCACCGCTTCTGCGAACTCGGAATCGACTTGGTCAACAAGCTGATTGATAGCCGCTCCTTCGATCTGCACTACTTGCCGGCCTTTAGCAATTATTTCTTCTTTTGTCAAAATATTTTCCTCTTTAATCCGAATATAATTTTATGAACAAGTTTTGAACATCTTCCAGTAATTTTTCCCCGCCGTGCGCGGGTGAAATATAGTCAACGATTCTTTTTACTTCTCTTCTTGAATTCTTAGGAGCTGCACTCACTCCTACCTTCATCAATAAAGGTATATCCAAAATATCATCCCCTATGTAAAAAATATTTCTAAACTCGATGCCAAGTTTCGACATTAATTTCCGGACGTTGGAGACTTTGTCTATCGACGAAGTTAAGATTTCACTATCCGGTATTTTCATGAATTGTTTGAGATGAATCTTGATATTACTGGCTGTAACTATTCCTCCCTTCAAATTGTATTTTTTAACTTTCTCACAGAAAGATTTAAATGATTCACCAATTTTACGCAGAGTTTCTTCATCGTGATTCTCATAATCATTTAATAGCACTCCTTCAAGATCAAAGAGAATTATTTTTATGTCTTTTAATTTTTTGTGCAGATCATCCATATTTTTTCACAACTCTGTCTATATTCTGCACATCGATTAATAAATCTCTCAATCCGCTCAAGGGTAATTGACTTGCTGCATCGCTGAGAGCTTTTTTCGGATTAGGATGTACTTCTAAAAATAAAGCATCAATTCCAACTGCAACCGCTGCTTTTGCCAGATAAGGAATAAACTCCGGCTGACCTCCAGTATCTTTACCGCTACCAGGCGTTTGAACAGCATGTGTAGCATCCATTACTACCGGATAACCTAACTCTCTCATTATCACCAAAGAACGCATATCAACAACAAGATTATGAT
>CAZKNM010000034.1:0-4402 GCA_964554135.1 uncultured Melioribacteraceae bacterium | reverse complement strand
AAGTTGTTCCCCTTTCAGTAAATAATATTTTTTTATTCCCAGTTGATTCAACTTTTTTCGCTGCATGCTTCATATCTTCCGGAGCGAGGAACTGACCTTTCTTTATGTTTATAACCTTACCGGTCTTACCAGCGGCAATTAACAACTCTGTTTGTCTGCAAAGGAATGCAGGTATCTGAAGAATGTCTACAAATTCGGCTACTTTTTCAGCTTCTTCTACGGAGTGAATATCCGTTAGGATTGGAATATCACATGTGCTGCGCACCTTACTTAATATTTCCAGAGCCGTTTTATCTCCCAAGCCGATGAAAGATGAACCGCTTGTTCTATTCGCTTTTTTATAACTGGATTTAAAAATGAAAGGTATCTTCAATCTTTCAGTAATATCCTTAATCTTTTCAGCTGTCTGAAGAGTAATTTTTTCATTTTCAATTACACAAGGACCGGCAATTAAGACGAATGGATTATTACCACCGATTTTTATTTTTTTAATCTGTACCATAGCAGGCTTCTTAATTATTCAAATAATGTATCTTGGTTGAATTTCGTTTTCCTATTTTTATTGAAGCGCTCAAAAGCTAAATCGGTTGCTTCTCTTCCACGCGGTGTACGCTGAATAAAACCTTGCTGGATTAAAAACGGTTCATAAACTTCTTCGATAGTACCGGGATCTTCGTTTACCGCTACCGAGAGTGAATTTAAACCAACTGGTCCTCCTCTGAATTTCTCAATGATCGTAAGGATTATTTCTTTATCCATCTCATCGAGCCCGTATTCATCAACCTCGAGAGCGCTTAATGCTTTTTTGGCAACTTCAACATCGATCATCTTTTTATTTTCATAATCGGCAAAGTCGCGTGTTCTTTTCAATAACCTGTTGGCAATTCTCGGTGTTCCGCGCGATCTCTTGGCAAGTTCAATCGCCGCTTCTTCGTTTATTTTTATATCAAGAATTTTGGACGAACGTAATATTATTTTATGTATCAATTCACTTTCATAATAATCCAAACGCGATTTAATACCAAACCTATCGCGAAGCGGCGCTGTTAACAAGCCGGCACGTGTCGTCGCACCGATCAAAGTATATTTCGGTAATTTTAATTGAACGCTTCTGGCGTTCGGTCCCGTATCTATCATTATATCTAGTTTGTAATCTTCCATAGCGGAGTATAAATATTCTTCTATAACCGGGCTCAGCCTGTGTATTTCATCAATGAATAAAACCGATTTTTCTTCCAGGTTTGTCAATATACCGGCGAGGTCACCTGGTTTTTCCAATACAGGACCAGATGAAACTTTTAATTTCACTCCCATTTCATTTGCAATTATGTGAGCGAGTGTTGTTTTCCCCAAACCTGGAGGACCGGTTAAAAGGACATGATCCAAACTTTCTTTTCGCTTCTTTGCCGCACCGATGAATACCTTCAAATTATCGGTTATCTTATTCTGACCCACAAACTCGTCGAATGTTAGAGGTCTTAAGGATTGTTCGAACTTTTTTTCGTCTTCGCTTAATGTCGGTTTCGTATTTTCTGATTTTCTCATCATAGGTACTTATTTAATCCTTTATGCGGCCGCAGTTGAAACTCCATTTTTCCGAATGTTTTTTACTTTTTCTACTAAAAGAACCATTCCCGTCATTATGAAAATCATTAAAACCACAGCAGTCAGTGTAATTTCCAGACTCATACTTTTTGAATAATACGCATATACACCCGGGAACCATGCACAACCATAAAGTATAATCAGATGGATAACATAAATAAGAAGTGTATTTCTGCCCAACTGTCTTACTATCTTCGGAATATCGGTAACCTTAGCCGCAATCAATGACATTATACCGTTCATTACGAGTACAAATCCAATCCGGTATAAAAACAGAGAAAGTCTATTAGACCATGTTACTCCTGCAATTGGCAGCACATCACCTAACTGATTAAGAATAACAGAAAATCCAATAAATGAAATCCCGAATATGAAGAGACGATAACTAAATTTCTTGGATGAATAAGCATCAATATTTTTTGCAAGATAACTTCCTAATATTCCGCCAGCAACTACATAACCTGCCCAAGGGAATAACGGGAAAAATGAACCTGTACCATGGTAAAGATAAGCCGCTAATGGTAAAGAAACGAGTTTCGACCAATCAACACTAATAACGAACGGTGCAAGCAGAACAAAAAACAATGTACCTAATAGAAAAATGAATTTATCTTTTATTCCAAACTTTTCACCAAGGTAAGCAAAAATCAAAACGAAAAGTAAACCGAATCCTATAAGATGAAGTGCATCAACTGCAAAAAAAACAAGCCATTGCTGTTGTGTAACATCCGAGAAATCAAAAACTTTATAAGTAGGATAACGAAGAAGGTAACCCAAAGTTACCAGTAAGAGAAAACGTTTAAACCCTTTTTTCACCCTTGGATTTTCAGCGAAGGGTAAATTGTTCAATCTCAATAAATATGTAAAAACAACACCCGATGTAAACATAAATATCGGGGCGGTAAATCCGCGGAATGTATTCCAAATAGAATAGAAATTAGAATCGAAGGTTCTCAATTCATCGGACAATAGACTATCTACCGTGTGCCCTTGAACCATCATCAATACCGCAAATGCCCGCATGAGATCGAGAAAAATTATTCTTTTTTTCGTGCTCAAAATTCAGCCAAATCCCTATAAGTTCTTGTACTAATTGACACGTAAAAATAATCAAAAAAAGGACTTAATAAAATTATTACCACAATACATAATCGAATCAAGAAACAAAAAACCCCCGCAGCTGCGGGGGTTCTAATCCGATCAAAATTTTAATCACGTGGGTGTTTTTTCACCCATTCCTTAAGGAAATTTATAATTTCCTGAGTTGAAGTTCCAGGTGTAAATAATTCACCAACACCCATTTCTTTCAACTTCTTCAAATCCTCTTCTGGAATTATTCCACCCCCGAATAATAATACATCATCGATTTTTTTATCTTTCATGAGATTCAGCACCTTCGGGAAAATAGTCATATGAGCCCCCGATAAAATGCTGATTCCAATTACATTAACATCTTCTTGAATGGCTGCTTCGACAATCATTTCCGGAGTCTGCCGTAAGCCGGTATAAATCACTTCCATCCCGGCATCTCTTAATGCAGCCGCAACAACTTTCGCACCTCGGTCGTGTCCATCCAATCCTGCCTTAGCTATTAACACTCTAATTTTCTTATCCATTATTCACTCCTTAAATTCAAAAGCAATTTCTTTACGGAATTAAAAATAATTATCATTCGTTAAAAAGACAACGGGAGATTTCTATATATATCATGCATTTAGGTATTCTATTCTTTTGGAAAATGCACCATACAGCCCGCCGGTATGTACAAATAAAATTTTAGAAGTTGAATTCTTCTTCAGAAAATTTTCATAATAAGCATAAAAAGCTTTGCCTGTATATGCCGGGTCGAACAGAATTCCTTTGGAAGCAGCAAAGTTTTTAATCACTCTCAGTTTTGCAGGAGTTATATTCTTATATCCCTCTGTTGAATATCCATCCATTATTTCAAGAGCATTTTTATCAATGCGAATTTTAAGTTTAAACTCGTCAATGCATGCCTCGGCACATGAAATAATTTTATTCTCAATCGTCTCTTTGTCGTACAAAACATTCACCGCAAAGATTTTTATTTCTAGTCCATACAATTTGCTGCCGATCATTAATCCGGCGGCAGTTCCACCGCTGCCTGCTGCAGTCAAAATGCCAGTTAACTTCTTTAAGTTGAATTGTTCTTTTAATTCCTTCATGAAATTAATATATCCCCAAATTCCCAAAGCTGATGATCCTCCTTCGGGAATAACATAAACCTTCTTACCTGATCTTTCAAAACGCTTCTTATCTTCATCCATTATTTTGTTGACAGAAAAATATTCTTTCTTCGTGATGTATTGTATTTCGGGTTTAACCATTTTACATAAAAATAGGTTGCCTTCAATATTACTTCTCTCCCTTCCCCACAAAAATAATTTTGATTTTAACCCGACCGAAGCTGCTGCCAATACAGTTGCTCTTGCATGATTGGACTGTTCTCCACCGCAGGTGAAAATGCAATCTGCTTTCTTTTTCTTTGCCTCATATAATAAATATTCTAATTTCCTTACTTTATTTCCGCTTAACTCGACACCTGTAAGGTCGTCTCTCTTCATGTAAAATGATGAATTGTCAAATGAAATTTTTTGAATCGGGGTTGGAATATTTGCCAACGATATTTGAGGAGGAACAATCATTTCCTTTTGGAAACTCGTATCAACTTTTCATAATACTTTCTAGCAAACTCAAGGTCTTTGGGTGTATCTACGGAAAAACTTTCATATTCGGTAACAACTACTTTTATTCTATAACCATTCTCCAGCATTCT
>CAZKNM010000033.1:24430-26187 GCA_964554135.1 uncultured Melioribacteraceae bacterium | reverse complement strand
TATTTTATCATAAAATTATGAATAAAAATATTATTGGTAAAAATATTGTTAAATATAGAAAACTCTTAGGTTACTCTCAAGACGATTTAGCCAAAGCTACAAATCTGTCAAGGAGAGCAATTGCTTATTATGAAAAAGAAACATCAAATGATTTTATTAGTAAATGCGATGAACGAAACGGGACAGAAATTAAGGTATCTCAATGGACCGACGGTTCCTTATTGGGGAGGGGAAGGAAATCCTCAAGAAGGATATTATGCAGGATTACCGGGGAATGGATTTGCTAAGATTCTCGAAGAGACTTGGCTGCGTATTAAACCTTCCGGTTCATATTGGAATCATACAAGAATTGTAAGTGATAATAGAATACCTGCTATGTCAACAGATCGGAGTTCTTATGAATTTCAAATACCAACTGATTCTGATTTGATCACTATTGAAGTATCTTTATTATTCCGGCGGGTATTTATTGAACTTGCTCAACAGAAAAGCTGGGGGGATGAAGATCTTATCATTGCACAAAAAATATGGAATATTGATATCAACAATTAAAAGGGAAAACCATGGATGCCACAAATTACTTGTACAAAATCTGCTCGGTTCTCTTTTTGAATTTGCTTTTAATAAACAATTACTCAGCACAAAATAATCTTCCCGCTTATCAAAGAGGTCCATGGATTTTTACCGGTGGTCCAATAGGTGGACTTGGATATGATATACGCTACAATTTCAACGATCCTAACATTTGGTATGTAACCGATGCATGGACCGGATTTTTTAAAAGTGTTGATAATGGAATGACTTGGGCATCGAGTAATGATGGAATAACGACCGTAAAAATATTGGATGGAACACCTGTCTTTTGTGCAACGGTTGATCCTCACAATCCCAGCATAATTTGGTGCGGTACAGACGGAACCGGAGAATTTTTCAAATCAACAGACAGCGGACACAGCTGGGTAAAAAAAGATAATGGTACCGATCAGACACGAATGCCTTCAAGCGTTAGAGGATTTACCGTTGATCCGAGAACATCCGATATTGTTTATGCGATGGGTGAGATAGGAAGTCCTGCCTGGACTCCCGACGGTTTGGAACGTAAAGGAATTGAAATGGACATGACACAAGGTTTTGTATACAAGACAATCGATGGTGGTGAAAACTGGACCGAGATATGGCGCGGCGATAACCTAACACGTTATTGCTGGATCAATCCAGAAAATCCTGAAATAATTTATGTCTCTTCAGGTATATTCGATCGTGAAGCGGCAAACTGTGATGTTGCTACGGGATTTGCAGGCGGGGTTGGGATTTTAAAATCCACCAATGGCGGGCAAACTTGGAGTATTAGTAATCAAGCCAACGGATTGCTAGATTTATATGTTGGAAGTCTTTTCATGAAACCGGATAATCCCGATGTTTTGCTTGCTGCAGCCAGTGAAAATAATTGGTCGGGTTATGGCGGAAATAATACTTCAGGTGTCTACCTTACAGAAAGCAGGAGTGGGGGGTGGACGTGTGTTCTTGCAAACGAATTGTTCAGCGTTGTCGAATACTCAACTACTCAGCCAAACATTGCATATGCTTCAAGTGCAAGGGCTGTTTATAGGAGTGAAGACGGTGGTCATACATGGCAGAGATTCAGCCGCAGCAACAATACATGGGGACCTCCAGGTATTATTGCAGGTTTCCCGATCGATATGCAATGCGATCCGCGCAATCCTTATCGTGTTTTTGTTAACAATTATCTCGGCGGG
>CAZKNM010000033.1:22624-24363 GCA_964554135.1 uncultured Melioribacteraceae bacterium | reverse complement strand
GTGATGGTTATACAGGTGCGCTTGTCAGGTATATTGTGGCAGCCCCCGGTACTAATAACAAAATTTATGTGGGAAGCCGCTCCGGAGTTTATGGAAGTAACGATGGAGGGGATAATTATTTTGGATTGGCCAATCCGCCCGAAGGGATGACTTCGAAATTCAATGAGATAACTGCCTTGGCAATTGATCCGGCCAATCAGGATCATATTCTCGCTTCACCGGGGGATTATGCCGGATACGTTTATAGTTTTGATAGTGGTGTGTCTTGGAATTTAGGAGAGCACTTCGGCAGTGTTAGAAAGTTTGCTTTTGCACCGTCGAATCCTTCTGTGGTTTATGCCGGAACGGATAATGGTTTTTATGCTTCGGATGATGGGGGAATAACATTTGTGAAGAAGGAGCATGTGAAAGTAAATAATATTCAGGTGCAGGCGCTCGCAGTTCATCCTAATAATCCGGATGTTGTCTACGCTTCTACAACCTCTCCGGAAATAATAATGACAACAGACGGAGGAGATATATGGACAAACACCAATAACGGAATACCGGCAATGCCGTCGACAATAATTATCATAAATCCTCAAAATCCTGAGGTAATTTTCACTAGCATCGATCGGCAGGATTCAGGCATAGGCGGGACAGGGATATATAAAAGTATTGGCGGCGGCGGTTCATGGACTCAAGTGACTTCCGGTCTTCAACCAAACGGATTATATAAATGTATTGTAATAGATCCGACTAACACCCAGATTATGTACGCTGGTGATTTCTACAGCGGAGTATATTATTCGACCAATGGCGGAGATAACTGGCAGTTATTAAACGAAGGACTTATTCATAAGATGGTTAACACATTGGCACTTTCGGACGACGGATCTGTGCTTTATGCCGGTATTGAAGGAGGAGCAGTGTTCAGGTTGGGAGATGTAACTGTAGGTGTTGGTGATGAAGAATCAAAGATCCCAACCGGTTTTGTACTTGAGCAGAATTATCCGAATCCGTTTAATCCTGGGACAGTGATTAATTATCAGCTTTCAACTACTGGTTTAGTGAAGTTGAAGGTGTATGATGTGCTGGGAAATGAAATTACAACATTGGTGGATGAAGAGAAAGCACCAGGAAGATATCAAGTTATTTTCGATGGATCGAATTTAGTTAGTGGAGTTTATTTGTATGAATTAAAAACCGGAAGTTATTCCGTAACGAAAAAAATGTTACTTCTTAAATAGATATAGGTCAAAGACTTTCGAGGTTTTATAACCTCGAAAGTCTTTAAAGAAATTATTATTCCTTCAATATAAATTCGATCCTTTCCAACGTACCATCAATGTTTGCGCGCGGAATGATATTAAAAATTTTACACAACAATGGATATATGTCGACGTTCCAAAGTGTACCGGTAGAATAACCTTTTTTGAAACTAGGACCATCGGTAATGAATATTCCATGCATATCGGTTTGATTATTGTCGTAACCGTGATCACCGGAACGTCGGTATTTTTTATTGTTGCCTTTCGACAACGACCAGCTCAAGTCCGCAATTAAAATAATGGGAGAAATAAACGGATGTTCCGAGAAATGAAAGTATTCGGGAATATTATCTTTAGTATAAACTCGGTAGTGATTTTGATTTCTCTTTAATAGGTTATATATATCCTCCGATTTTTCTATCAGCGGCTGAATCATCATGACTGTTCCTGTTCCTTCGATTTCACAATCGTATCCATCCAAAACTTGGC
>CAZKNM010000033.1:15514-22614 GCA_964554135.1 uncultured Melioribacteraceae bacterium | reverse complement strand
TGTTTATAACTCTATCTGGACTCATTTCTGTCATACCATGGTCGGAAACAACAATTACGTTTACACTGTCAATCAAATTTATTCCAGATAATTTTTCATAAAGTAAACCGATTATATTATCCAACCTTTTGATAGACTCATTTATTTCAGGGGAATTCGGACCGAACATATGACCATAAGTATCGGTGTCATGAAAATATAGAGTAATAAAATGTGGTCTTTGATCGGATGGCAGCTGCAGCCATTCAACAACACCCTCTACTCTTTTCTCGTAGGGGCGTTCATGCTCGTAATATTCTCGGTAGGAAGGACTCCGATATGTTTCAGGTAATTCCGAACCAGGCCAGAAATAGCATGCGGTTTTTATTCCTTGTCGTTCGGCGGTTTCCCAGAATGCTTCTCCCAAATACCATTTGCTCTCTCTATTCGAAATAGTGTCATCGATTGTATAAATCTCATGAGTAAAAGGATTTTCAAAATCATTAAATAAAATTCCGTGGTGCTCGGGATACATTCCGGTTATTATTGATAGATGATTCGGAAATGTTTTGGATGGAAATGAAGGGCGCAGCGATAATGCAGAAACACCATATTCTTTCATTCTATCCAAATTTGGTGTGATACCGCGGTTTGCATAATCCCATCTGAAGCCATCGAAGGAGATTAGAATGACATAAGGAGTTGGTTGCGGAGATATATCTATTGAAAAGGTAAAAATAACAAGCAATGTAATTATCAATTTTTTCATGATATTTTTGTCATAGAGTTTGTTATTACGATTATCCAAATTTAATAATATTGGAAGGAAATAAAAATTCGGTTATGAAAGTTATGTTCGTAGGTTTTGGAGAGTTTTAAAATAAAAAAACCCCTCTGTTCGAGGGGCTTTTGAAAAAAAGATTAGTAGCTGATTCTAACTCCGAAATTGACGGATCTTGGTAATCCGAAGAAAACTTCAGCATCGTCTGCATCATGATCTTTATCCCAGCTATTGTAACTGCTGTTATCGGTAGCATCCTGGATATAGAGTTTATCGAATAAGTTAAATACATGTGCAAAGACTTGTAAATTGACACCGTAGAAATCGAATGGTAAATCATACGCAAAATGGAAGTCAAATACGGTGTAAGCAGGAGCTCTCCAGCTTTCTTTTGTGTCCGTTGCAGTTGTTCTGGAGAAAGGACTCCAATATGCATAGTAATCTCTATAGGTGTTCATTACTAATTGAGCAGTCATGCCTGAAATAGGATATAGTGTTGCAACAAGAGATGCCTGAGTTTGAGGCGAATCACCTACCCTAAGATCTTTTACATAGTAATGATAGAAAGTTTGAACGGGGGAACCGGAAGAATAATTTACGTATTCTCCATTTACGTCATCGGTGTATGTCCAATGACCGAAAGAAACAGCAGCTTCCAACTTGAATTGACGCATTGGAAAGTAAGTTGCGGCTAATTCCAGACCTCTATGCAATGAGTTCATACCGGTTAAATAAATAAAGTCTTCCGATCCATCCGGATTGATCACTCTGGCATATGATGTACGATCTTTCCAAATAGTATAGTAGTAATTGGCTCTGAAAGCAACAGTTCTGTTGGCGCTGATGTAATTTAAGCCAACTTCTGCAGAAGTAAATTTTTCAGATTCGGGATCGCCTGCAGCCATCTTTGCATTTACATCATCGATAACGTTGTCAAACATTGGTACTCTCTTTACGTAACCGAAGTTGGAATAAACATCAACTAAATCACTGAGGCGGTAACTCAAACCACCTTTTGCCTGCCATCCGGAAAGTGCATCCGGATCTAGAGTTAATTCTTGGGTCGGATCATTTGGATCTTTCTTAAAATGGTCGACATATGAATATTTGACCATAGTATATCCAAACATACCGAAAGCAGTAATTGGACCGGATGAATATTCTGCCTGACCGTAACCACCTAACCAATCGATTGAGTTGGTGTTGTTATAATCGATTTTATCACCAAGTGCTTTTTGTTGAGATTCCGGTGTTGTATCAAATTGATTATTTGTACTTATAAAGTAGGCTCCCCCTAAAAGATCTCTTACTTCACGGAAGTGGTCAACTTCAGCAGTTCTCCAGTCGATGCCGAATGAAGTATTTAAATAATCGGCAACTTTGAAATTAATTTTTGCAAGAGCACCGATTGTCCATTGCTGATTAACACTGTTACGCATGATACCTCTTGAACCTGTTGCATTGGTTTGGTTTCTAGCAATAGTTGCATCCCAATTAACGACTTGTGATGGGTGAGAAACTCTATCCCAAACCATACTTCCGAAAGTTCCTTTACTTCCCCCCATTCCACCCGAATAATAAACAGTAGTATAAAGACTGAACCTATTAGAGAGAAGGGAATACCAGTTTAAGTTTACGAGTGGTTTGTGGTAATAATTTACTGATTCATTATTATAATCGGTTGCATATCTGTCGTGAAGACCGCCGTCATAATATTCTTGAGATGTATAGTCGACAGTTACAGGCGACCAATTTTCGTTATACTTAATGCCTGAGTCGTCTTCAAAATATTTATCGGCAGCTGCTGGGTCATAGTCAGGTAGACTAAGTGCAAAACCCTTATTAAATGCAGCAATATTTTGTAAATATCTTCTTTGACCATGCTGCTGCGGAGCGCCGATAGCATAAAGTTCCAACCGGTTATTTTCGTTAATATTATAAGCAGCTCCGAAGTAGTAAGCCCAAGCATCGGTCCAAGTTTTGTCTGCAATACCGTCTCCGGTTTTTCTAACGGCTACAGCATTAAAAGCCCACTTACCGTCTATTAATCCTGAATTAGCTGCAAGTGTAGTTTTCAGGAAATTACTGGTTCCGAATTCTTGATTAAGATATACTCCGAATTGCTGAGCCATCGGGTCGGTAACGATGTTCATTGTTCCGCCGATGGATGCAATAGCTAAGTTTACTGCACTAAGACCGCGTTGAATTTCTATTGATGAAGTAGCATCTGAGAGACCGTCCCAGTTTGACCAGTAAAGCCATCCGTTCTCCATATCGTTCATCGGAACACCGTTAATCATGATTCCAATGTTTGTTTGGTTAAAACCACGGATGTTAATTCGTGCATCACCTGCTGCACCGCCTTGCATAGTAGAGTAAACACTTGGTGTAGTGTTTAAAATCAATGGAATATCTCGCGAGCCGAGAGAAGTTTGCATATCTTTTTTATCAACCTGCGTATAAGCAACCGGCGTTTCGCGATCCTTTGCGCGGTCGGCGATTACGGTTACGTTGAGAGAGAATTCGTAATCTCTCAACGAGAAGTCAGAAACCATATCATTCGTAAGGTTGATTGAAACTTCCTGCTTCTCGAAACCGATATAGCTGCATGCTAGAGTATACCTGCCGCGATCTGCATCAAATGAATAATTACCATTCTCATCGGTTGCGGCACCATATGTTGTACCTTTGAGAATTACGTTTGCCCCTACCAGTGCTTCTCCCGTCTGTGCGCTGGTTACTTTACCGGATAGCGTAAACTGCGCAAATACCGAGGAAGAAACCAACAACATTAGGGCAATGAATTTGTAAAGTCTGGACATAGGTTAACCCCTTGTTTTGTGTGGAATTTAGTTGGTTAGATATATTATAAAATTTTGGAAAGAATTTTTTTTTGATTTCATTATTAAGCAAAATTACTTTCATAATTTAAGCGTATCAATTCACTTAAATGTTGTTTTGTAATATTTTCTACTAAAATTAAGAATGGGGTATCTAATGTATAGCCAACTTCTGTTCTTTTTTGTTAATCAATAGTACTATCAAAATCATCAATTAGTGTAAATAATATAACAAAAGTTTTATAAATAATTAAAAAGAATTTATATCTTGCTTAATATTTAAACTACCCTATTAATTCATACATAACATCTAAATCGAATTTCTTGCTATAATATTCTTCATGAAAAATCTAGGTTTTTTTATCTGCTTTGCATGCAATAAAACCTTTTACTAAAAAAGGCTAGTTCTGGTTTACAATGACTACTCTATTTTAGTAATTAATTATAAAACTGATAAGAAGTTTTAATCAATTTAAATGGTTCATCCAACCTGTTATAATAAATTCTATCCGTGATATTTCCTTTTGTGTCATAGTTAACTTTTATCTTACTATAAGTACCCTCGTCTACATTTTCGTCAACTTCTTCGATAAGATAATTGTTGAGATTATATTTGAAACTTTTTGTGTGAAGTATACCACCATCTGAATCGAAAGCAATTTCTTGTGTAAGATTTCCTTTTTGATCATATGTATATTTAAAAGATTCCAATATTGCGCCGTCGCTTTCGTAATTTGTCATTTCCGTCATATTTCCGGAGGCATCATTCTTAAAGACTTTTTTCTCGATAATTTCTCCATCGGAATCGTAATTTATTGATTGAGTTAGGTTATTATTGGAATCATACTCCATTGCTTTTTTATATTCAACAGCACCATCTGCTTCGTATTTTATTTCCTTTGTTAAGTTACCTGCGGAATTATATTCATAATCCAGTTTTTCCGTTGGTTGACCTTCGCTATCATAAATAACTTTTTTATTAATTTTGCCCGACTGTGTATAATCACATATCGTTCTCTTAATCATCTCTCCACTATCATCGTATAGTGTTTCTTTTATAAGATTATTTTTCTCGTCATATTCATATTTGGTTTTATTTGCAAGGCTTTCATTGGAATCGTAGGATGTTCTGTCGATTAAATTATTTTTTTCATCATAGTTGTAGACATATTTTTCCTCCACACTTCCATCCGAATTATATTTCGCTTCCCTTATCATGTTACCTGCGTTATCATATCCGTAAGTTACTTTGAATTCAATTTCTCCATCCTCGTTATATTTTATCCAGTCGGTTTTGTTACCGTAAATATCGAATTCATTATAACTAATTTTTGTTCCCACCAAAGAAGGCTCCCCGAATGCGTAGTTATAACTTGCTTGGTCTATTGATTTTATTTTGGCGGCTTTAATTAATTCCTTATCCTTGTTTATACTCTGTTCGATCTGCGCCGATATACTTCCGGTGAGACTTACGACTATAATCATAAAAAAAGCAGCTTTTAGCCGTAGCATTGTAGTCTTATTAATTATTTGTAAGTATTTCTTCACAAGCACCTCCCATCTGATGTAGAATGAAAAAAAATTTTTTACAATATAAGAATTTTATACTACATTTTTTGAAAAACCATCTGCAGGAACGCAAATGCAAAAAAATTTTTGTATGGTATTGCAATTTAATTGCGAAATGAATAAAATAGTGCTCAAATGTTCACTATATAATAATGGAAATAGTTGACAAAAATAGTAGATCCGCCATTCTAAACATGGAGGAATACCGCCTCAAGATAGGCAGAAAGGGGCGTGCAAATATAACTTCCATTCACGTACCCGTACCTCGTAAGTCGGGGAGCGTTGACTTCGACATTTACGATTATGAAATGCTTTTCAATGATGAGGGGACGAAGGCAATAATTCGCGAAGGGCGGACTATCGGATGCTTTTACATCGAATCACCGGGGATGCGCTCGCTGCTGCGCCGGTTAGATTGCGATACATTTGAAATGCTCACGGCTGCCAGTTCGGTTATTCGTCCCGGTGTTGCCGAAAGCGGAATGATGCAGGAGTTCATCGCGCGCCATAGAGATCCGAGTAGGCGGAAATATTTAGTGCCGGAAATGGAAACGTGGCTCGGCGAAACTTACGGTGTGATGATCTACCAGGAAGATGTTATCAAAGTTGCGCATCATGTTGCGGGGCTTACGCTCGAAGAGGCGGATCTCCTGCGGCGGGCAATGAGCGGTAAGATGCGCTCACACGATGCGATGCGGCAGATTGAACAAAAATTTTTCGACTCATGCCGCGCGAAAAGTTTTTCGGAGTACATTACAAAAGAACTGTGGCGGCAGGTCGAATCATTTGCGGGTTACGCTTTCTGCAAAGCGCACAGTGCTTCGTTTGCACTCCTCTCGTTTCAAGTGGCCTATCTTAAAGTTCATTATACTGCCGAGTTCATGGCAAGTGTACTCAGCAACATGGGAGGGTATTATTCCCCGGCTGTTTATGTGCAGGAGAGTAAGCGTCTTGGACTGAAAGTCTTGCTGCCGTGTGTGAATGAAAGCGAACATGAATACGTCGGCCGCGGAGATGTTGTCCGCATCGGTTTTATGGCGGTTAAAAATCTTTCGCGAAACTCAATTGAAGAAATTGTTGAAGAGAGAAAAGCAAACGGAAAGTATGTTACCCTTGCGGATTTTTTGGTCAGGACAAAATTAGGTTATGAAGAAACAGCCGTTTTAATTAGATGCGGTGCATTAAAATGCTTCGGTCAAACGCGCCCCACACTCATGCGTCTGCTCGATATTTACATTCATCACCGCAAAATTTTTGATGCAAACCATAACGGTTTATTTGCTGCCGAAACTTTCGATCTTGAAAAGGAAGTGATAACTGATCTGGAGTACAGTATTGAAGAAATATGTGCCATTGAGTATGAAACGTTCGGTTACATGGTAAGCCGTCACCCGCTGGAGTTTTTCTGCGAAGTAATCGATCAACCGGAAATTGTGACAGCTATCGACATGCCGAAGCACAACCGGCAAAAAGTGAAAATGGTCGGGTGGTACATGGCATCGAAACGGATCAAAACAAAGAAAGGAGATATAATGAAATTTCTCTCGTTAGAAGATCTCACCGGAACGTTCGAAGCGGTAATCTTTCCGCAGGCTTATCAAAAGTATGCCGAGCTAACGATGTCGATGGGGCCTTACTTATTGGAAGGAACGGTTGACATGGAGAACGGACACAACATTGTAGTCGATAAACTGCATGTTCTTTCCGCTAAAGAGATTATGTCGGTAACGCAAAAGGACAGCTCCGAGAACAAATACTTCGGCGATGTTGAAAAGATAAATGAGGAAGAGTTTGAGATAGTAAATCAATTGGATAAAACAAAACTTAGAGAAGCCTATATTTAATTTTTGCGGGTCCGGTTTAGCCAACTTCTATATATTTTTGGAATAATTAAACAAACATTCTGTGGATTTGGTTGGGGGACAATACTC
>CAZKNM010000033.1:0-15414 GCA_964554135.1 uncultured Melioribacteraceae bacterium | reverse complement strand
TTCGTCCCGAACTCAAAAAGAAAAAATTAAATTTGTGAGAAATGGTCGGGGTGATCCCGCCTCAGCCAAAGGCTGATAAATTTGGCGGGACGGCACTCTTCGTCCCGAACTCAAAAAGAAAAAATTAAATTTGTGAGAAATGGTCGGGGTGATAGGATTTGAACCTACGGCCTCTTCGTCCCGAACGAAGCGCGCTACCGGGCTGCGCTACACCCCGAGTGAAATGTTCTTAACGAACAAAAGTTAATCAAATAACAGTAGATTTCTTGTGCTAATATAGAATATTACTCCTTCAGATAAAATAAATTTTAGCAGTTTCCGATATAATTTCTTGATTATTGTGTCTTGATTTGTTAAATACATAAGTGCTATTTCTGTTATCGCTTTGACGATAGATTAGTAGTTCAAGAAAAATAGAGTAAGTTATGAGAAAGAATTTTATAATAGTTACTATATTTTTGGTATTCTTAAGCGCATCAGAGATTCCCGCTCAATTAGCTGAAAACAGTTGGGGCTTCGGATTTGGGGGAGTTTATCCGAGGTTTGTGAATCATAATCTTGGGGCAGCGGGTAATGTTAACTTCGGCGGATTTTTATTTTTCCAAAGATATTTTACGGAACATACCGGACTAAGATACAATTTCAAATATGTTCGAATCGAAGGAAAGTACGGTTCACCCGAGCAGACTTCGAACACTAACGCTTTCAGCGGCGGACTAGATTTCATTTATAATTTTGTTCCATGTGAAAGTGTAACCCCTTACGCGGCGCTGGGTGTAGGAGGGGTATATTATAGTTGGAATAACCGTGCCGATGCTACGCTTGATGATTCGTATATCAGCTTGCAGATAAATACTTCCTTAGGGATAGAATGGAAAATAGGGAGGGACTGGAAGTTTCTAACTGAGTTCGGTTATCATACAATCACCGATAATTATTTTGATGGTATGAGAGGCAGTGATGGAGCCGGAGGTTTGTTAGGAGTTAATAACGATACTTATTTATCGATTAACCTTGGCTTCCTTTATTATTTTGATAAAGGACTGCCATCCAGGCTATGTCAGATTTATAGCGGTCTTAGTGTTCCACCGAAAACAGAACCAATTGATTACGCACGGATCGAAAATATTGTGGAGCGTCATATCCCCAAGGAGGTTGAAAAACAAATTGTAGTTGAGAAACCTGTTGAAGTTTCATCCAGATGGGTGCTTGTAGGTGTTAATTTTGATGCGAACAGTGCTCGTTTAAGACCTGAAGCTTATCCGATACTTTTGCATGCAGTTCAAACTCTTCTAAGGAATCCCGATATGCGGGTAGAAATTCAAGGTTACACTGATAACACCGGATCCGAAAGAACTAATCAAATTTTATCAGAAAAAAGGGCAAATGCTGTAAGGGATTATTTGGTTGCACGGGGTATTATGGCTAGCAGGCTTCGGGCGGTCGGTTATGGGGAAACAAGACCTATCGCAGATAATGGTACTGCTTCAGGCAGAGCAATGAATAGAAGAATCGAATTTAGAATTCTTAACTAAATTTACATGATTTTTTTTCATCGATGCTTTACATTGGCAAATTTTTAGTTTAGATTTTGCAAAACAAAATACCCTTTAACTTTATCCGGCGAGATAAAAAAGGAATGAAAAGAGAAATACAAACGAAAACAAATAAAGGACCTCTGCGACGAAAGTCAAAGAGGATTTTTTGTATATGAACATAAAAGCACAAATAATCGATGAAGAAGGACTGAACCGCACAATTACCAGGCTCACTCATGAAATTATCGAGCGCAATAAGGGTTCGCACAATGTTGTTTTGATTGGAATGCGAACACGCGGTGAGTTCCTCGCAAGGAGAATCCATCAAAAAATTCAAGAGATTGACAATTCAAATCCGCACCTCGGTGTATTAGACTGTACGCTCTACCGCGATGATTTTAGAAAACGGCTGAAGCAGCCTGAAGTCTCGATCACCGATATCACTTTCGATATCACCGATAAAGATGTTGTTTTGATTGACGACGTTCTTTATACGGGGCGCAGTGCGCGCGCCGCTTTGGATGCGTTGATGGATTTGGGAAGACCGAACACCGTACAACTTTGTGTGTTGGTGGATAGAGGACACAGGGAACTGCCGATCAAAGCAGATTTTGTCGGTAAAAATATTCCAACCTCTATCAACGAAGAAGTGCGGGTGAAAATGAAAGAAATAGACAACGAGGATGCCGTTTATTTAATTGACGTAACCGGAGAAAAAAAATAAGAGAGAAATAATATATGCCTTTATCAAGCAGACATCTTTTAGGATTACACAATATTCCTAAAGAAGATATTCAGTTAATTTTAGATACAGCTACTACTTTTAGAGAAGTGCTGGAAAGACCGATTAAAAAGGTGCCTACACTTCAGGGGAAAACAATCGTCAATCTTTTCTTCGAAGATTCAACCCGAACGAGAATCTCTTTTGAGCTGGCGGAGAAAAGACTTTCTGCAGACACTTTGAATTTTTCTACATCGGGCAGCAGTACTAAAAAAGGGGAGACGTTCAAAGACACGGTACGGAACATCGAAGCGATGAAAATCGATATGGTCATTGTTCGTCATCAATCACCCGGTGTACCGCAATACTTAACCCGTATCACGAAGGCTAATATCATTAACGCCGGCGATGGTGCGCATGAACATCCTACACAAGGTCTGCTGGATATGTATTCAATTAGGGAAAGAATGAGAAGACTTGATGGATTGAAAGTCTGTATTGTAGGAGACATTGCCCATAGCAGAGTTGCTCTCTCTAACATTTATGGTTTGAAAACTATGGGAGCTGAAGTCTCGGTCTGCGGACCCAAAACCATGATACCTAAAGAGATGGAATCAATCGGAGTAAAAGTTTTGCATAATATTGATGAGGCTATTGCAAATAACGATGTGCTCAACGTTCTCAGAATACAACTGGAACGAAAAGCGGGTGGATCAATTCCTTCATTGCGAGAATATCACAATTATTTCGGAATTACTTCTCAAAGACTCGAAAAACATAACAAGGAAATTTTAATTCTGCATCCGGGTCCGATAAACAGGGGTGTCGAATTGTCTTCCGATGTTGCCGACGGACCATATCAAGTTATTCTTGATCAGGTTACTAACGGAGTGGCCGTTAGAATGGCTGTTCTTTATTTACTAGGTACAATGAATTAAATCCATAGGTATAATATGCAAATTGTATTAAAAGGTGTTACACTCGTTAATCCCGAACAAAAGATAAATCAAAAATCGGATTTGTTTGTTGAAGATGGAGTGATTAAAAAAATCGGCAGTATAAACTCAACCGAGTTGAAGAATGTAAAAGTCTATGAATTTGAAAATAAATTTTGTGTACCTGGTCTTTTCGATATGCATGTTCATTTAAGGGAACCGGGGCGCGAGGACGAAGAAACCATCTTAACGGGAAGTAACAGCGCAGCAGCCGGAGGATTCACCGGTATTGCATGTATGCCGAATACGGATCCGACGATTGATTCAGCAGAGATAGTTAGATTCGTTAAAGAAAAATCAGAAAATCATTTGGTTGATGTTTATCCGATTGCAGCGGCAACTTTGGATAGAAAAAGCGAGTCCATTTCTCCAATGGCGGAACTGCACGAAGCAGGTGCAGTTGGATTCAGTGATGACGGCACTGCAATCAAAACTTCGGCGATTTTGAGGAGAGCCTTGGAATACTCTCAAATGTACGAATCAGTGATTATAGAACATTGCGAAGATGAATCACTTTCAGATGGTGCAATGAACGAAGGTTTTGTGTCTACACAACTCGGTATGCCGCCGCTTCCTTCGGTATCGGAAGATATAATAATCATGCGCGATATATTGATGACGGAATACACAGGTGGAAGACTTCATATTGCACATGTTAGTACGAAGAATGGAGTCGATTTAATCCGCCAAGCAAAAAAGAAAGGAATCAACGTTACAGCTGAGGTCACGCCTCATCATCTTACACTTACCGATGAATCGTTGAAAAGTTATGATACTAATTTTAAAATGAGTCCGCCTTTAAGAACTCAAGAAGATGTGAATGCACTCATCAAGGGTCTGAAAGACGGAACCATAGATTGCATTGCAAGTGATCACGCACCGCATGCAATCGAAGAGAAAGAATGGGAATTCATTTTCGCACCGAACGGAATAATTGGTTTGGAAACAATGTTGGGTATTGCTATAAGTGAATTGTATCATAAGAAGCATTTGACAATTGAACAATTGGTTGAAAAAATGTCAATTAATCCGCGAAAGATTTTGAAATTACCTGTACCTAAATTTGAAATAGGGGAGAAAACCAATCTTACAATCATCGATCAGAATTATATTTGGACTGTTGATGTGAGTAGATTCAAATCTAAATCAAAAAATTCACCTTTCGATAAACGGCTGGTCACTGGTAAATCCATTGCAGTAATAAATAATTCAAAGATGTTTTTTGATGATAGATTCATAAATATCTAATACTAGTAATTGTAAAAAAGTGTTCACTTATGTCTAAAAAAGGAGACACTTTTTCTTTTATCCTACCGTCATCCGCTAACCGAAAAATTTATTATTTCCTTTGAAATTGTACCTTTTTGAATAGATACAACACCTTTTTCCCATAAATTCAGATTGGCATTCAGATTGCTTAAACTGTATAAGAAACATATGGAGGTAATCGAGATGAAAACGAAAAGAATAATGACAATGTTAATAAGCAGCCTTATGACCATTTTTTTAGTAACCGGTTGTGATCATGACGATTTCTTTTATTATGATGATGTTCCCCCTTCACCACCGCAGAATGTATGGACAATTACTGGTGATAATAGAGTTGATATTTTTTGGGATTATAACCGCGAATCAGACGTTGCGGGATATAATGTTTATTACAATTACACATATGAAGGAAGATATACACTGTTAGGAAGTACGATTGATAACTACTTTATAGATTATGGTGCCGAAAACGGTGTAACATATTATTACGGTATCGCAGCTTATGATTACAATGGAAACGAAAGTGAGTTGAGCTATGATGTTGTTTACGATACACCACGGCCGGAAGGATTCAATCAAGCTGTTTTTGATTATACAAGATATCCATCTACTTCGGGATACTGTTTCAACGAATATTTGGTAACTTCTTTTGATGATTTGGCTACCGATTTCTTTTTTGAAAATTACGACGGTGTCTTTTACCTAAATGTTTGGGACGATACTGATATTCAAGACATGGGTGCAACAAATGATATTTATGATGTTACTTATGCACCACTGACAGGATGGGTACCACTATATAACGGAGATAATGTAAAATATACCGAAGCAATCGTAGGTCGTACTTATGTAATCTGGACATGGGATAATCACTTTGCGAAGATACGTATCAAGCACATTACAAATGAACGAATGGTCTTTGATTGGGCTTATCAAATTGCTGATGGTAATCGTGAGCTTAAAAGAGGAGCTGAGTCATCCATACGAAAGGAAATTCCGAAGCAAGTACAAAAGAATCATGGTTTTGGACAATAGTTTTATTTTTTCTTAAATCTTTAATACCGAAAGGCATACCTGAATAGGTATGCTTTTTTATTTTCTTTTATTTATTTTGAGTTTACAAAATAATCAGCGGGCAAATGGGAACAAGAAAAAAAATATTTCTTCTTTTTTTGTTTATAATTAATTATTCCATACTTGGTTATGTGTTCCCTATTAATTCTCAACAAGAAAAACCGAGTAGCAAAGAAGCCAGAAATATTTTACTAAAAATTGAAGAGGGAATAAATTCGGGTCGAGTAGATTTATTTTCAAATTTCTTTGGTGAGAAAACATATTTAAGTTTAGTAAATGGTCATACAGGTTATTTTAGTTCGAGTCAAGCCTACTACGTTTTGAAGGATTTTCTTACAATTTATAAACCGTACAATTTTAAATTAACAAGTATTGTTGCTAATACTACGAATCCTTTTGCTTCCGGTATTTTAAGATATTCAATAAAAGGGATACGCGGCAACGCTATGGTCTTTATCTCCTTGAAATATTTGGATGATCGTTGGATCATCACCCAAATCACTATTAATTAATAAACCTCACAATGAAACAACTCTTTATAGGAAGCAAAAAATATTTTACTTTATTTGCGGTTGTAATGATATTATTCATTATTACCGGAATATTATCGCCGATATATATAAGGTATCAAAGTGATAAGTGGACAGAGGAGCTTCGTATTAGGATTGAAGACTTCACTGATGTGATTTTAGATAAGTTTTATGAAAAGCAAATTATTACTCTTAATTTATCTGACCGGTTGAAAAAGGAATTAAAACCTTTATTAAGGACATTTCCAGCTAATCAGGAGAGGATTATTAACTATATCAACTCAACTCCTTATCAAAATTACGCTATTACCATTTATAATGAAGACATGAATTTAATAGCATGGTCTGAAATGTGCCCTAATGATCATGAAGTGGTGTTCACTCCGAAGTTTCAAGATGGCGAAACATTTTTTATCGGTTCAGGATTAATAAAATTTCTTTCGACTAAGGATACGATAAACATAGATCGTAGAATGTATCATCTTGTTCTCTCAATTCCCGTTGAAAAGGAATATGTACTTAAAAATGACTATTACTCCGAACTTAGTCTTTCGGAAAAACTCTCCGAAGAATTACATACAAAGGTTGAAATAGACTATTCACCGACAGCCGGCCGAACTAAGGATGGCAGAAAATATTCATTTGACATATTGAACAATTTCAACAATAAAATCGCGGTTGTTACCTTTCTTAAACCGAGTATGGATACTGAATTGAATTTAATTGCCGATACTTTTGATGCAGTACAATGTGTTATTATGTTATCCGGACTGCTTTTACTAGGTATGGGATTTTTTAAGCATGTCAATAAAATAAAAAGAACGTTTACTAAATTTATCGTATTCAGTTTATACTTATCAATATTTAGAGTGATGGCATTTTTGTTTAATATTCCCACGAGATTTTTTGAAGGGGAGTTAACAAATTCTGCATATTTCTCTTCTGTTTTTGCTGCTGGTCTGGTGCGTTCCCCACTTGAATTTTTTATTACAATTTCTTTTTTCCTTTTCATCTGCTTATTAGCGTATCGTTATACCATTGAATATCTTCAAGAAAAAGAACAAAAGAACATTTGCGATAATAAAATATGGAAGTCGATCGTAGCTTTAATATTATTTACGGTTTTATACCTGGTTGCTCTAAGAGGATTCGGCGCTTCAATGCGCAGTTTAATTTTTGATTCAACATTGAGGTATTTCAAAGATCCGGCTCTTGGTTTGGATTTACCGACTGTAATGATGCAGCTGAATGTTTTACTCCTCGGATTTTGTTCTATTATTGCTTCCATTGTTTTTATAGTATTACCTCTTTCAATGTGTATGTTTGATAAAAAGCGTCAGCATATTATCTATTTTTCATTTTTTATTCTGCTACAAATCGCTGCATTTCTTTACGATTTATTCCAGAAACAACCGCAAGGGACACCGCTCATAAGAATAATACATATTATTCTTGTTTTCCTATTAGCCTCCTTTATTATTTTCCGGAATAAACGTACACAATTCAACTATGTTCTTATTGCGCTGGCAGCCTCTGTTGTTTCAATAAATCTTCTCATATTCAATAACTCTGACCTTGAAAGAGAATCCCTTAAAGTAACGGCATTAGAAATCACCCGGCCTAATGAAGGATTTTTAAATTTTCTTGTATACGAGGCACTACAGAATATTAGTGAGAGTGAAGAGGTAAAGAATAATTTTAAAAATGTCGATAATAATTTTTATGCAACTGCTTTTGACCAATGGAGTAAAAGTACTCTTCAAATAGAATCAGTACCTTGCAGAATAAATTTTTATAACCAGTCGCTGGAATACTTGGGCGGTTTTAAATTCCGTATGGAGAACACTATTGATAAATATTTGAAGGCTCTGAGTAATAATATTAACGAGATAACAATTTATAAAGAAGAATTAACCGCTCATAATTGTTCCGTGATTCGCGGATTTACTCCCATTTTGTCTAATAAGGATTTACTGGGATTTATGGAGCTATCTGTTCTTTATGATACGGATGTAAAAAGTGTTGAAGATATACCTCCGTTTTTGCTTGCGCGCAACGCTTCAATGAATTCAACCGTTGATTTTTCCAAATTGAAAATTTTCGATTTTCAAAACGGGGAATTGAAATCGTTCCTAGCCGATATTAATCTGACGCTCGAAGAAAGAGAACAAATCACAAATACCGATTATTCGAAGAATAACGAAGCGTGGCTGAATATTTCCTTACACGGAGTTGATCATCTGATCTATTGTTTAAAATTGAGCCAGAACGGTTATGAACGTATTGTTGCTACTGCTCTGCAAGAAAGAGATTTATCGTGGAGTTTGTTCGATTTCTTTAAAATTTTTTTTGTGCATATCATTTTTATTGTTTTGTTGTTGGTTGTAATAGTAACATTTTTGATTTGGCGGAAAAGAATTCCTTTTATAAGTTTTAGAAATAAACTTCTTAGTGCTTTCCTGCTTATTTCCATTATTCCTCTGGTTTTATTGGCAGTATATTTTCGTGAAATTACCGAAGAAAAAAATCTTGGGGCAATTTCTTATAAACTCGGGAAGAGAGCTTTAAGTGTTGAAAGATATGTGAATGATTACTTGAATAATTCTACTTTAAACACGCAGTCTATTTTGGAGAAAGCACGCAAAGATTTAGGAGTTAGTTTTTCTTTGTACGATGAAGGGGAATTGGTTTACAGTTCGGAAGATTTGTACTATCAACTTGGCTTGATGCCCGCTCTTTTGAATCCGATTGTATTCGGTAAATTGTATAATTCCGGTTACAAAGAATATGTTGTGTCGGAAAAAGTCGAAAACTTTGTATTTAACTCCTACTATTACAAAGCACAAATCGCGGGAAAAGAATTTGTTATTGGAGTAAATAGTCTATTCAATAGTATAATATTGCCTTTATCGGATATTGAACTGGATATTTTTCTTTTCAGCTTTTATTCGTTAGCCGCATTATTGATAATAATTATCAGCACAATTTTTGCCAACCAAATATCCTCTCCGATTAGAAGGATTACAAAAGCTACTAAATCCGTTGCCGGAGGCGATTTAAGTTTTGAACTGACTGAAAACTATAGAGGTGAAGTAAAGGAGTTGGTAGATAATTTTAATATTATGATTAAACAATTAAAAATAAGCCAAAAAGAACTGGCACAGGTGGAGAGAGAAACAGCATGGAAAGAAATGGCAAAGCAGGTAGCACATGAAATAAAAAATCCTTTAACGCCGATGAAACTTGCTATTCAGCAACTTGTAACTGCATTTAAAGATAAATCTCCCAAGTTCGACGAAATATTTAACCGAATAACAGAAACCGTCGTAAGCCAAATTGAAACCTTACGTAATATTGCTTCCGAATTTTCAAATTTTGCCAGAATGCCCAGCCTCAATGTTGAAAAGATTAATGTGGTAAAAACAATTAATGAAGCGGCCAATCTTTTTATTGAAGAAGGGACAGAAGTAAAAATATCGAGTGATGTATCGTCTAGTTTTATTATGGGTGATATCGATCAATTGAAGAGAACGATTATAAATCTTATTAGGAATTCACTTCAGGCGAATGCTTCTTTAGTAGAAATTATGATTAGTGAAGATGAGCAAAATTCTATTATCAGAGTAAAAGATAACGGCAAAGGTATACCAAACGAGATTGTTAATAAAGTTTTTGAAGAAGAATTTACAACAAAGCTGAAGGGCATGGGTTTAGGATTGAGTATGGCTAAAAGGTATGTATCCAGTGTAAACGGTTCGATAGTAGTAGAAGAAACATCGGAGAAAGGGACAATAGTCTTACTTACTTTCCCGAAAGAAAAATAATTATGCAAAGATTAACTCCTTACCAGTTAAGGGCACTTGATTATAAAAGGCATATCTCTTTAACTGCGAATGCAGGTTCCGGTAAGACATTTATTCTATCTAAAAGATTTGTTGAGATAGCTGTCAACGAAAATCTTTCGTTGAATAATATAGTTGCCATTACTTTTACTGATAAAGCTGCAGGGGAGTTAAATAAAAAAATATCAAAAGAAATTGAAGATAGACTAATAACCGAATCAGATCCTGATAAAATAAAAATCTTACAGAGAGTAAGAAGACAACTGGTATCGGCAAACATTTCCACAATTCATTCGTTTTGTGTGGCTATCTTAAGAGAATTTTCTCCCGAAGCGGGACTTGACACTAGGTTCGTTCCAATCGATCAAACCATAGCTGAGGAACTGATAGATCTGAGTATCGAAGAATCGTTGAATATATTGATTAGAATGGAATCTACTAGTGAGGAATTAAAATACTTAATTAGATTCTTGGGTTCGAAAAGAAATCTTGTATCTCAGCTCTCAAGTTTGTCAAAGAATAGAAGGAATATTCTAACTTTATCTGCCGGTTTATATAGTAAGTCCGAAGAAGAGATTGCTGAAGTATTTCAAAAATTGTTTCAGGAAAAAGCTGAAAAAATTTTTCGAGAATCGCTGAAAAGAATGCTAATATGTACTAAAGAAATAAATTCGACAGTTTTACATTCGAATGAGTCTAATAATATTGCTGTAGAAACAAATCATATTCTTAAACGTATAGAAAACGCATCCAGTATTATAAATCTGTTTACACTTATCGATGAATTGAAAGAACTGCTACTTATAAAAGCAGGCACTATTAAGCAGCAGGGATATCTTAAGAAAGATTTAAGAACTTTGCTTGAACATGAAATAAACGTTGTGCATGAATTTTTTGAAAGTGTCAAATTCGTTTATATTATTAAAGAGTATGCACAAGCTGAAAGAGAGTTGGCACATTTTGGGAAAGTGTTAATAAATATTTTTCGAATTGTGCTTGATAAATACTCCGAAAAGAAAAAGCAAAGAAGTTATTTGGACTTTGAAGATATTTTATTGTTTACCGAAGAATTGATTAAGAAAGAAGAAGTGCGAGCATTATTAAATGAAAGATATAAGTATATAATGATCGATGAGTATCAGGATACGAATGAAATTCAGTATAATATATTCATGCCTATTCTAAATCATTTACGTTCCGGTAATTTATTTATTGTCGGTGATGAGAAGCAAAGCATCTATATGTTTCGTGATGCCGAATTGGAAATTTTTAATAGAACGAAGAATGAGATAATTAAAGAAACCGCTCACAACGGATTAATGGAATTACCTCACAGCTTTCGCCTATCTCCACAGGTCGCTTTGTTTACGAATGCACTATTTGAAAAATTATTTGACAAACCGGATTTTAACTTTAATGAGGTTGGATTCAGCGAGTTAATTTGTGTAAAAGATGAAACCGAAAAGGGAGGAATAGAATTATTAATTACAAATATCTCGGAGAAAGAATTAACCGAAGGAGAATTGGTTGCTCGAAGGATATTGAAATTGATGAAAGATAATCCCGATGGAAAAATTAAATATAGTGATATTGCGATACTATGTAGAAAGAGAAATGCATTTGTAGAACTTGAGAATATATTTTTAAAATTCGACATTCCTTTTACTATTGTCGGCGGAAAAGGATTTTATCAGCGCCAAATTGTTTATGATATTTACAATTATCTGTCCTTTCTTCTTAACAAGGATAATGATGCAGCATTAATCGGGATTCTACGCGCACCGTTTTACACTATTTCCGACCGTGAGATTTTTGAAATTTCATTGAAGGAAGGAAGAACATATTGGGATAAATTTCAGATTTATTTCCGTTCACATGACAAGTATTCGAAGATAGCTCATACTCTCAATAATCATCTTACCGTTGCAAGAAGTAGCGGAATTACTTCATTGCTTAGGACAATACTTAAGGATACGGGATATCAAGCTGTTATTGCTTCACGGAGAAATTCAATACAAGAACTTGCCAATCTTGAAAAATTAATTTCTATCTCAAACACTTTCTCTTCGCAGGGATTCAGAACACTTTATGATTTTGTCATTTACCTGTCGGAATCTATCGAAACTTTGGAAGATGAATCGCAAGCTGCGCTGACCACGGAAGAAAATGCCGTGAAGATTATGACCCTGCATCAGGCAAAGGGTTTGGAATTTAAAGCGGTATTTCTATTTAAATGTAATGAAGCAGCAAAGATAGATACCGTTAGATCGAAAAGTATAAGTGTTGATAAAAACTTCGGTGTATTAACAAAAGTTCCTTTGAACAATAATTACTTTGACGAGTATGTTGCTCCTCCCATCGTTGGATTATATAATTATATTAACTTTCGTAAACAGATTTCTGAAATAAAACGGTTGTTGTATGTTGGAGTTACAAGAGCAGCTAATTACCTTTTTATATCGGCTTCTCAGAAGGAGGATGAATTACAAAACGGATCGTTTCTAAAATTCATCGTTGAAGGCTTAAATGTGAATTTGCATCACCCAATCCATTCGATTGAATCAAGATTGAAATTTATGAAATCAGTCGGTGAGGATTTTATCTTTAATGAAAAAATTGTAAAGCTTGAAATTCCTATTACAAGAGAAATTGAACTCATCGAACCGATCGTATTCGATTCAAACAAAGAGAAACAAAATGTTAAAAATTTATTAATAGAACCAATTCATGACTTCCCGAAACGTGAAATTGTTTCTGCTACAAAGATTGCGGTTTATTCACAGTGCCCGGTTAAATATCAGCTCATCTATGAATTAGGTTATTCGAATATATTTAAGATCATCAAAAAGTATATTAACAATTTTGAGTTTAATTATCATGAAGACGAAGAGACGAAATCTTTTGCTGATGTTAAAGGAAGAATCGTTCATTCGATATTGGAGAAAGAAATTAAAAATGATAAAATAGCTGAAAGTGTAGACCAATTTTTGAAGGACGAAATTATGTTGAGGGATATACGATTAGATGATGCTGAGAAATTGAAAACGTCTATTACAGCTTATCTTCAGAAATTTTTTACGTCTGAGATTTTTGATAAGCTTCGTTCTTATAAGAACTTCAAAAACGAATTCGAAATATATTCTAAAGAGTTTGATTATTTTTTATACGGCATCATCGACAAGTTGATAATAGAAGATGACAAGGCAATCATTATTGATTATAAGAGTGACAATATTTCTACAGAGCAAATCAAAGAAAAAACGGGAAGCTACTTACCGCAATTAATTTTTTACACGTATCTTGTAAGCAAACTCTACAAGCAGATAAAACATTTCGAGGTTTGGCTGGTTTTTATTCAGCAGCCTGAAAGTACTGTTGTAAGAATGATACTGCCGGATGAAATGAAAGAATTAAGTGTTAACATACGAAGAATCGTCGATCAGATAAGAAAGGGGACTTTCATTCCTAATCTCGGTCACTGTAGCAAATGTCATTTTTATTTGAATAACGATCAATGTGTAATGAGAAATAATTAAATTGTTATGAAGAAATTATTACTTCTGTCTAATGATGTCTTATTGGTGTTTATGTTGATCAGCTGTTCCGGTGCCGGAACAACAAGGACAACTAATATAACCGCTCCTTATCCCCCCGTATCGGAACCGTACTATGAAATTCCGCGTGATCTCAAAGATGACTATTCGCGTATAGAAACTATCGAGAGATATAGAAAATATCTCGATGGAATTAAAATATTTATTGATCCCGGGCATGGTGGGAGTGATAGAAAAAACAAGAGTATTATGGGAAATATTGTCGAAGCGGATGTAAATCTAAAAGTTGCCCTTTACCTAAAAGAATTTTTAGAAGAAGCCGGGATTATCGTTTCAATGTCGAGGACTGAAGATGAAACTGTTGAGCTGGACGCCCGTTCAACGATGGCTAACAACAGCAGTGCCGATATTTTCATTAGCATTCACCATAACGCTTCCAGCACAGGAGGAGATTTCTGGACAAATTATACTTCTACATTTTATCATGCCCGAGAAGAGAATGATGAGTACGAACCGTGCGAGAGAGATATCGCACGTTATATTCAGCGCGATCTATCCTATGTGATGGGAAATCCCGGCGGTCTCATTTCTTTCGATGGAACTGTATCCGATTATTCAATCTTCCCGGGTGATGGATTTTCTGTTCTAAGGAAAACTGAGATTCCGGCGGTGTTAGTCGAGTGTGCATTTTATACAAACCGCAGGGAAGAGCAAAGACTAGCCATCGATGAATTCAATAGAATCCAGGCATGGGGAATTTTCAGAGGAATAGGAAAATATTTTTCTGCAGGTGTGCCAAGTGTTGAATTACTACAAGATGAAAGTAAGTTAAGCGGTAGCGAACTTAATTTGGTTTTACACTTGAATGATAATAATGGAATAAATCCGAAATCAGTAGTCGTTTATTTTGATGCTAAAGAGATAGAACATCAATTCGATTTAGAAAGTAACAAAATATTTGTGGATATCTACAATGTTGTAAAAGGAGAACACATTATCCATGTTGTCTGTGCAAACACAAATGGAAATCATTCGTTTCCTTATAGAAAGAAATTATTACTTCAGTAATTGAGAAAAGAATAAGAAAAGTGGGGAGTTATTATCTCATGAAGTAGAGAAGAATTGTCCCCACTGAATATGTTATTTAATGTTACCTTTCTTTTTCTGATCAATCCTATTTGTTATATATCTAAAAATGAATAAAGCTATTGCTGAAATAAATCCAACCGCCATAAAGTAATACCATATCACATATGCATCAGCATAGTAAGAAGCTTTTTCAATAGCTGAAATTCCTACAGGAAGAGTATTCGGATCCGGACAGTAAGCATCCAATAAAAATCCTGAAGATATAAAACCTAATAGAGCGGAGAAAAAAGAATGTAGATGACTGAATCCGAGATACAAGCCTTCCTCACCTTTTGGTGCCTGCAAGGAAAAATATTCCAAAAATCTTGGTGAGATGAAACACTCCGCTAGACCTTGAATACCGATACCGATTATCATCATTACGGTTAAAGGATGCATTGCAAACCAGCCTAGTATTGAAACCTCGGACCCGGTTATCGATTCCAGAGATTGACTGAGTGACATCGCAAATGCGGAAAAAGGCATCAAAACCATTCCGATCAACATTGAAGTCACAGCTTTTTTCTTTTTAAATAGTTGTGTAATCATTACAACAAAAATGACCACCACCGCCGGATTTACGTTTGACAGCCATTCCGGTCTGGCTTCTTCACCAAGGAGGCGGATAACATATTTCGGCATTGTTGCGTAAAGCTGCTGCTGGATTATCCAGAATCCGGTTACAATTAGTATTAATATTATCAAACGGGGGGTTGAAAAAATTCTTTTAAGAGAAACCAAAACGTCGCTGATTTTTTTTGAT
>CAZKNM010000032.1:23312-26401 GCA_964554135.1 uncultured Melioribacteraceae bacterium | reverse complement strand
TCTATTAGGCTGTTATGCTTGTTCTTGCGGATATGATTGTAGAATTATTTTTACCGTTGAAGAAAATAATAATAATCAAACAATTCTATTAATAACTATCGGAACTCACGACGAAGTATATTAATCTTGCCCGCGTATTATACACGTTTTTACAATTTTGTAAAAAATCCAATCTTCTCTAAAACCAATTTTGCACTCTCAACTTCACCTTAAAATTAGTCACACTGCAATCTCAATTTGTTGTAAGCCGACAAAATGTGGAAGGTAGTTTATTTCTTCTTTATTTTCCTCTAAACAAAGCAAAACAACTTCTTTGAGATTAGCATTCAATTCGTCGAGTGTAGCGCCTTGAGTATGCGCTCCCGGAATACCGGGAATAATGCCGACGTATAATTTAGTTTCAGGATCCCATTCAACATAAGCTGTGAATGTTTTCATTTATTATTTCTCCATTTATTTTCTTGGTTAAATATAATAAAACAACTTATCTGAAAAAGTGAAATACTCAGGATATATAGTTAGGGAAGGAGGATGTCTAAAAAGCACTGAACGGTTTATAAAATGAGCCTGCCGGTATGCATCAGTCCGTCTAAAAACAAAGCAATACGGAAATAAATTTCGTTCTACATTTTACATTTTTTTTACTGATTCATAACATACGAAACAACCTTTTACTTCGCATTTCACGGGCTAGCCATGTGAAATAATCCCGCAAAGCGGGACGCAGAAAACGCATTTTACTATTTGCACTTCCCCGCGTATGCGGGTTAGATTTGTCTTTATAAAGTGAATCCCCAAAAGGATAGACGAATTATCACAAAACCTTACCCCGAACTTTAGTTCGGGGATACAAAAGATAAACCACAACCTGGGCTTCAGCCCAACGATAAGCTTATTATTTTGGCTAAAGCCTGAATTATTTTGTTACATATTAATCCCCGAGATAAATCTCGGGGCATTTCAATTGTGGGATTGAATTATGCAACAGTCTCTAAAAAACTGGGAAAAATTGGAACACCGGAAAAAAGATAATGGAATTCAGCCCAAGAGCTGACTTTCTATTGTAGAAAAACATCGGATTTAAATACTAAATGAGTCGCCAAACTAATCAGCTTATTGATTATATGAAGAATATTTCAAATATTGCTATCGTAATCAAAAATTTTACAGTAAATTTTATATTATGATAGAAAGATTATTAAAAATTGGTATAAATGAAGATTTATTCAAGTGTAAAACATTAATTCTGTACGGCGCTAGGCAGGTAGGTAAAACCACTCTTGTTCAGGAAATATTGAAAGAATATGGAAAGAGTGGGCGTTACCTTAACTGCGAAATTCTCTCTGTTGAACAAAGCTTAAAAGAAGCCGAACCGGAAAAACTGAAAGCATTCCTAGGCAACTACAATCTGATTGTTCTTGATGAAGCACAAAACATTCCGGACATCGGCAGAGTGCTAAAAATAATTACGGACACGTTGAAAGATGTTCAACTAATAGCAACCGGCTCTTCAAGTTTCGATCTCGCATATAAAACATCTGAACCGATGACCGGAAGAATAATTCATCACACTCTTTACCCTTTATCAATTTTGGAAATAAAATCAAAAGAAGATTGGTTAAGCGTTGACGCAAAATTAGAGAGGCTCCTTCGTTTCGGTCTATACCCTGAGGTTTATACTTCAACCGACGAAGATGCCGTACACAAACTTAACGAACTTGCATCAAGTTATCTATTCAAAGACTTGCTGAAATTTGAGGGGATAAAAAAATCGAGCTTGTTAAAAAATCTTGTACTTTCGCTGGCGCTGCAGGTTGGTAACGAAGTTACCTATAACGAGCTGGCTGTTAAACTCGGTGTAAGCAGTATGACTGTGCAAAAATATATTGACCTGCTTGAACAGTGTTTTGTAATTTTCAAATTAAATTCCTTTTCGCGCAACATTCGTAAAGAACTTACTAAGTCATTTAAAATTTATTTCTACGATAACGGGATACGCAATGCGTTGATAAATAATTTTAATCCGCTATCCTTACGCAACGATGTCGGCGCTTTATGGGAGAATTTTTGTATTGCTGAAAGAATAAAAGCAAACGCATACTCAAAAAGAAAAGCGAACATTTATTTTTGGCGCACGTACGACCAGAAAGAAATAGATTACGTCGAAGAAACAGCGGGAACAATTACCGGGTATGAATTAAAATACACACCTAACCAAAAATTCAAAATTCCAAAAGGATTTTCCGAAACATACGATGCGCAAGTTTACAAAATTGATAAAAGTAACTACTGGAAATTTGTTGAGCTTAATATATAGTTTATTAATTGTGGTAAGAAAGTGAAAAGATATTTGATAATTACACTATTTTTATTCTGTTTATCTTCAGTTCACTCGCAATCAATTAATATTTTTATCCAACGCGCAGAATTTATAAAAGGAACATTATCATATCTCGAAGGTGAAAAAATATTTTTCATTGATTCAATTTTTACAACTGATACGGGTAAATTTTCTTTTGAGATAAAAAATAAGCATACCGGTTTTTACCGCGTAACGTTTACATCTAACTTGTGGATCGATTTCATTTTTGATGGAGAAGATGTCAATCTTCAAACTGATGCGGAAGCACTCCTTGACAGTATGAAAGTAATAAACTCTCAAAGCAACGAACTGTATTATAGTTTTGTTAGGCTCAATAAAACATACAAGATTAAAACAGATCTATTACAACTAATTTTAGCCCGCTACCCCAAAGATGATGAGTATTATGAAATAACAAAAAATAGGGTAGCTCAACTACAAAACGGGTATAGCCGTTTTATAGAAAATGTTTCCAAACAATTGCCTCATTCATTTATTAAAAGATATGTGCATTCCGCTCAACTCCCTATTGTTGATTACACCTTACCGGTGGAAAAACAATTGACTTATCTAAAAGCCCATGCACTTGATAACGTAGATTTTAACGACACCGGCTTGATATACTCCGATGTTTTTACAAACAAGTCTATTGAATATCTAATGTATTATCGTAATCCACAACTACCTAAAGAGCTCCTTGAAAAAGAGTTTATGGTGGCTGTGGATA
>CAZKNM010000032.1:19675-23302 GCA_964554135.1 uncultured Melioribacteraceae bacterium | reverse complement strand
GCTGAATAAAGCGAAAGTAAATCCACTTGTCTATCAGCATATTACAGATTACCTGATAGATGGATTTAAGAAATTTGGTTTTGATAAGCTTATAGACTACATTGTTGAAAATTATGTGATTGTGGATGATCTATGCCTGGATGAAGAGACAGAAAACTCAATCCAAAAAAGAATAGACCAAGCAAAGTTGTTAAGTGTTGGTTCAACAGTACCGAATATTGTATTGCCGGACAGATACGGAAACGAAATTGATTTGGCAAAAATAACTTCTGAAAAAGTACTGATACTATTTTATGCAAGCTGGTGCCCTCACTGCCAGGAAATGTTGCCTGAAATACTTAAGTTATATAAAAAACTGAATAGCTTTAACGTCTTTGCTGTATCTTTGGATGAGGATAAAAATGCATGGCTGGATTTTGTTAAGGCTAATAATCTGGATTGGATAAACGTTTCCAATCAAAAAGGATGGAATAGTAAAGCGGCATCTGATTATTACATCTATGCAACACCCACTATGTTTTTGGTAGACGGGGATAAAAAGATTATTGGGAAGCCAGTAACTCTACAGGAATTAGAGAATTTACTCGATTGAATGAATCGGTGATCACAATTTATGAATCGTTTTTAATCTACTTAATAAGTTTTCTATAGTTGCCTCCGGTTCCGGTGATTTTCCAATTTGATCTTCAAAATCATTTTCTCCCATCAATGCCTTTATACTGTTTGCAGTTCCTTTCTTCAACACTTCCAAATTGTAACCACCCTCTAATGCGAAAACTATTTTCCCGCTGCACAACTCTTCAGCTTTCTTTACAAGGAATTGTGAAATCCATGCGAGTCCGGTTAGGGACAAACCTAAACTTGCAAGTGGGTCTTGCCAATGGCAGTCGTAACCGGCAGATACAATAATTAATCCCGGTTTAAATCTATCCAAGACAGGTGAGAGAATATCGTTAAATAACTTTTTAAAATTTTCATCGCCGCTTCCTGGCGGAAGGGGAAAATTAATAGTTGTCCCTTCACCTTTCCCATGTCCAATTTCATTTGCAGACCCAGTACCTGGATAATATGGATATTGATGGGTTGAAACATATAGCACACTTGGATCATCGTATAATATCGCTTGAGTTCCGTTGCCATGGTGAACGTCAAAATCAACGATTGCAACTTTCCCGATGCTGCATTTTTTCTGCGCCGCTCTTGCAGCTATAACAACATTAGCAAAGATACAAAAGCCCATTGCTCTTTCGGCAAGTGCATGGTGACCGGGCGGGCGGATGAAGGCAAAACCGTTCTTTAATTCACCGGAACAGATTTTAAGTGTCAAATCGATTAAACTGCCTGCTGCTATGGAAGCAGCTTCATATGAAGAAGATGTTGTATATGTATCCGGATCAAGATAACCGCCGCCATTCTTGCAAATATTCTTGACGTATTCTATGTAACCTTTCGGGTGTGCGTATTGAAGTTCTTCTTCCGTTGCAGCTCTAGTTTTCACTCTTATCATTTTATCCAATAGTCCGGCAGATTTTAATTCCGACATGATTGCTTTCAACCTACGTGCACCTTCTGGATGTTCTGGCTGATCATGTTTTAAGAAGATCGGGTCGTAAATATATCCTGTCGTAAGTTGATTCTTCATGCAATTAGCCATTATTGATGAAATAATTTTTAGCAATTTTTTTGTAATTCCTAATCTGTTCCTCTTTCCAGGACTGATTCTTCCCAAGTTCCTTTGTCATATAATCAGATACTATGGAAGAAATCTTCAAACTAGCTTTTGCATCAAGCAGCAAAGCTCGTGTACGCCGTGATAAAAAGTCTTCAACCGTTCTCGCCATTTCGTGACGTACAGCCCAGATTATTTCACCGATTTTATAAGGTAAGTTCGGGTGGAGTTTTTTATTGTGTTCCGGATTTTCATTTAGCAGATCTTTAATCGCCGGTGCATCGGAACCGTAGCAAGCCAGGTCTCCGAATTTATCTGCGTGTTTATGGTAGCCATGAATTTGCAGATTTTTGGTTACACAAGGGACCGCATCAAGCTGGGCAATTACAGCTGCATGATCAATAGTATCTTCAGCCATTTTGCGGTAGGTCGTCCATTTGCCGCCGGCAATTGTAACCAATCCCGAACGTGAAATGTGAACCGTATGATCACGCGAGATAGCTGCAGTATTATCTTCTTTTCCCAAACTTACTAACGGACGCAGACCTGCGAACATACTCAACACATCCGAAGCCGATGGATCCTTTGTTAAGTAACGAGCCGTATGTTTCAGAAGAAAATCAATTTCTTCTCTCATCGGTCGCGGTTCGAGTGGAGTTTCATCAACCGGTGTATCGGTTGTACCGACTATTACACGGTTGTGCCAAGGGATGGCAAACAGCACACGTCCGTCATCGGTGTGGGGGACCATAATGGCGCTGTCGCCAGGAAGAAATGATTTATCCAGAACGATGTGAATACCCTGGCTCGGAATAATCATCGGTTGTATATCGGATTCGTCAAATTTTCTGATTGAATCTGAGTACACTCCCGTGGCATTAATGATGGCTTTTGCTTTAAGCTGATATTCTTTCCCGGTTTCTTCATTGAGTGCAATGATTCCATTTATAAAACCATTCGATTTTAAAAGAGAAATCACCCGCATGTAGTTCAGTATCGTTCCCCCTTGTTCATAGGCTGTTTGCATTAAATTTATTACTAGGCGTGCGTCGTCAAATTGACCGTCGTAGTAAATCACTCCGCCGCGCAGACCTTTTGTTTCCACCGTTGGAATATGCCGGATGGTCTCTTCGACAGAAAGAATTTCCGAATCACCAAAACCATGTTTGCCGGCTAGCAAATCGTATAATTTCAATCCGATGCCGTAGAACGGAGCTTCCCACCAATCATAATTGGGAACGATGAACGGAAGGTTGTGAACTAAATGAGGTGCGTTTTGAAGCAAGAGTCCGCGTTCCTTTAATGCTTCCAGAACAAGCGATAAGTTTCCTTGCTGAAGATAACGAACACCGCCATGAACAAGTTTTGTGCTTCTGCTCGATGTTCCTTTGGCAAAATCGCTTTGCTCAAGAAGCAGTACTTTATAACCGCGCGACGCTGCGTCTACGGCACAACCAGCACCTGTTGCACCGCCGCCGATGATAATAAAATCCCAGATTTGTTTCTTGTCTTCTATTCTTGAAATCATTTCATCGCGGTTCATAATAACATCGCACTTTTTTAGAAAAACTTATTGAATAGCTTTGCAAATTTTGTATTAAACCATAACGATAATTTACTTTTATCCCTCGTGAGGAAGTCGTAAACAACTTCGGCTAATTCCGGAGTTCTAAGATATCCGTAAGCTTTGTGCGGATTTCTCTCTCCACCGATTACATAATCGTTGAAAACAGTTTTATCAAGCGCTTTTATATGAAAGGAATTTTTCGAGTAATCATCTCCGAGATTATAGTTAAATGCTACTTTGTCATGAAGGTCTGAGAAATTATACCAATATCTTGAAACATTTTCGGGCGTTTTCAATTTTCTGCGTTTCTTTAGATCGACCTTTTGTTCCGCCGCAATTTTTTTAATGATGATAGGTATTCCCAAAGGGGAGCCGATGGTTATGACGTCGA
>CAZKNM010000032.1:14780-19665 GCA_964554135.1 uncultured Melioribacteraceae bacterium | reverse complement strand
TTAAAGTATCAATAGCAAAATCTTGGGTATATTGACTTAAAACGTCATAAGTAATTATTGTCCCCATCGAGTGAGCTATTAATAATATTTCCCGGTTTTTGTATTTCATAAGTGCTTGATATAATTTGTCTCGGATAATATCTCTGACGAGTTTGTTTGATTTTCCGTCGCTGATAAATGTGTTGGAATAATATGTCTCCAGATCTTTGAAGTAATTGTGAATTATCATATCGGAAATCTTTGTAAGATTTATAGTTTTATTGGAATTCAAGAATAATTTATCTAGTTGTTTTTCAACATAATCCAAAACCTTTTTACGAAGTTTAGTCGACTCTTTCTTTATATCCGGTGGTGAAGGAACATACGGTTCTGCGATGAAAAGGCGATGGTCTTTATTTTTTTCATCCGGATTTAACGGTATTGGGTGTAAAATGTCTGCCCAGTAAACTAGTTCCAATCTAAAATTAAAATACTTTTTTCCAATAGAATTGAGACCTTCCCGAATCGATCTCTTCCACCATTTCTCACAAAGACCTTTGGGAGGTTTGTTACCCAAACCATGAATGCCGATGATTATTTTAGACATATCGAACGAAATGATTTTTGTACTGCAAAATAGGGGGGGGATGAGTAAAAATAAAGATTAATAATTAAAAACAGCGCGCATGGATCGTTCTATTTTATCCACACGCGCTGTTATCTAACTTAAAATGTGAGAATGTGTCTTCCTTCTTTTATATAATTTGTTAACTCGACACCCATATATTTCACATCAACACCTTGACTGATTAGATTATCGGATGCTCCGGTGATATCTGCACAAGCTTTACATGCTTTCAATTCGATTCCGATTTCTTTTATCTTTTTCAGATATTCTTGTAGATCTATGTCTTGAGTCAGCAGTTGAGCGGATGGTCCCCAAACGAGAAGGGTAATATCGTCCCACCAGCCGTATTTCTTTGCATTATAGACGTACATAAAAACCATTCTGATAGCTACGTCTTTGTCAGCGCTGGACCATATAACAACTAACTTATCCTCGGATTTAATCTGTTTATTCTCGGTTTTGGAGGATGAATCATCTTGAGCGGAAAGAATACCTGCCGACATGGTTAATATGAAAATACTTGCAAGTATAAGAGTAATATGCCTTTTCATCGTAAAACTCCTTTGGATTGTTAATAACTTATTTATACTGAGTGTTATTGAATAGGATATGAATAATATATAAAGAATTGTTTTTTCTAGAAAGGCTATTATAAATCACTGTTGCTGTAGATCTGGGATTTTAACCAGCTCGCTCTATTTGTCGCGATGCCATCGACTCCTAAATCGACTAATCGTTTTGTTTCGATAGGATCATCTACCGTCCAGATATAAAGCTTCATGCCTAAATTTTTTACTAGGTCAACAAATGATTTATCAATATCATCCTGAGCGAGAAGGTTTAAACCGTTTAGTCCTGCATGGAATGTATCTCGAATCATCTTATTTCGATTGATCTTGAAGAATTTCATTTTTCTCAAGGTAGAAAGCCACAATACTTCATAATTGTGCATTTCTTTTTTTACAGCCGTAACAGTCTTGAAATTAAAATCCATCATTACAATTTGGTAAGGCTCAAGATGTGAATCTTCAATTACTTTTTTGAGAATTGGAATTATTCCCGCTCCACACTTAATTTCTAAGAACAATCTTTTACCAGGGGGAATAGTTGAAATTACTTCTTCCATCGTGGGGATTTTGACTCCCAGCCACTTTTCACCTTTCCATTTACCTGCATCAAGCTCTTTCAACTCTTGAAGAGTTTGTTCGGAGACTTTCTTCTTCAGGCCTGCGGTTCGGAGTGTGTTGTTATCATGTATTATTACTATTCGGTTATCTTTTGATAGGTGTACGTCGATCTCCACAGCATCGGCACCTCTTTCCCATGCAAGATTGATAGAAGCAAGGGTGTTCTCCGGTGCGTCGTACGATTCACCTCTATGTGCTATAATAATTGTTTTGTTATTCATGCTGATCACGTTTCAATTTTCTATCATAAACAAATGAAATCAGAGTTACTCCTGCACCGAATCCCCCAAAAAAAAGAGTTAGGATAGTTACTAAGCGTACTTGACCAGTCATTGTTAATGCAGAGACAAAAGCCGATATAAGAAAAAGGATAGTTCCGAATAATTTCAATTTATATTTAGTTAAAGACATTTTGAGGCTCCGATTTATTTAAACATATAAACTAATCCAATCTGCCCGGATGGACTTATTCCAAAGATAATATCTTCTTCATTATTTTGCTTATGTCTATTAACTATGAAATCTGCAACGAAATAACCGATGGCACCTCCCAAAAAGACATCCGAAAACCAATGGCTGTTGCTGGATATTCTTTCTGCTGCTGTTAAAAGAGCCGGTGTAAATATAATCGTTTTTAGAAAATAATTTTCTGTATGGGCAGCAAGAACAGAAGATAAAGAAAACGCAAGTGCGGCATGGTTCGACGGTAGCGAATGATATTGATCTCCTTTACCTGCGAACAGGTAAAAGTTATTTGAACCTTCATCCAAGCTCGGTCTTGCTCTCCCGAAGGCATTTTTCAGAAACATTGTAAAGTGGTTCACTATCAAGTATGATTCGATGATTTCCAAGCCTATCTGTGTGAAGTCCTGATTATCACTAACAAATCCGAACGCCCCGAAAGAAAGAGAAGCTGCAATAGAAGTTATGTCTCTTCCGTATATTTCACCGAATTTCAGAATATCACTTTCTGGTTCATTTTTGTCAGCAATTTTTCGCTGAATATCTTCATCGTAATTCATTGACAAAGCTGAAATTGAAATCACACTGCCGAATGTCAGCAGATCTTTCGTTTCCCAGTGGTAAGGACTGAAAATGAGAGACAGCAAATCATTCGTCCCCGTAAATGAAATATTTCTAATGTCCTTAAATGGCTGCTTTTCCCAAAATGTTTTCTCAAGTACAGTGAAGACCGTTTGGATTGTTGCTGTTAAACCGCCTGGATCTGTAGCTGTGAATAGCAGGGTGTCGCTTCCGTACCAGTCAACAGGATAATTGATTTCCATGTAATTATCTAAAAGTCTAACTATAAGATATTTATTCCCAGAAACTTCCCAATTTATTTCTTCGGATTTGTTGTCTACGTCATTAATATAATCATCGAGAAGAATTTTTTTAAATGCTTCATACTCTTTGATTACTTGTTCCGGAATTTCGCTGAGTGTCGGTGCGTCGTTAACCGGAATAATATTAAAGATAACCTGAGTTGATGCAGTTAAATTGCCTGGATCTGTTACGCGAAAAATCATGGTATCACCGCCGAACCAATCTGGATCGGGTGAACTTACCATTGCTTGATTATTATCGTCGATTTGTATTTGTAAGAATTTATTGCCCGAGACAGAACACTTCAGTTGATCTATAGAGTTATCAATATCAAAAATATAATCGTTTAATTTTAATACAGGAAAGTTTTTTCCTTCATAAATTGTCTGCGAATGTATTGCTTGAATCACTGGCGTGTCATTGACAGGTAATATTTGAAAAATTACTCTAGTTACTGCAGAAATATGACCAGGATCGGTGACTATGAAGCGGATTGTATCTGTGCCGAAGAAATTTTCATTAAGTGGAGTAATTACGGCAATATTATCTCTCCCGATTTTTACTGCATTTAATTTGTTGCATGAGAATCTCCATTTCATTTCAGAAGAGGAGTTATCAATATCCGTCACATAATTGTTTAAGTTGATCTTCGCAAATGTTTCACCCTCACTTATTGTTTGACCCGGGATAAAGAGAATTATCGGTTTATCATTTACAGGCAGAACGGAAAAAGTAATTTTACTGCTTGCAGATAATCCATCCGGATCGGTTGCGGTTATTCTTATTGTGTCAGTGCCGAACCAATTTTCATCCGGTGGATAAGCTTGCAATATATGATCTTCGGTCAATCGAATTGTCAAAGATTTATTGCGGTCAAAGTTCCATTTTATATCCGATGGATCGTTGTCGGGATCTGTGACATAGCTTTTCAATTCTAGAGTATGAAATGTTTCTCCTTCATTAATAATTTGTTCAGGTATGTTAATTAAAGTCGGTCCTCTATTAATCGGTTGGCTTGGTTCCTTGGTCAAAACTAGGATAATAAAGATACATCCTACCAATAAAATTATCGGTAGGATGTATTTTTTATATTTATTTCTCATACGAATTATTTCGGTTGAAAATCACCCTTAATTTTTAATTCATAGGTCATAAATTGTTCGGGCAAAATCATCAGATTCTTAACCTTATAAACCAAGGTGATCTGTCTCTCTCCGGTTGTTTCCCTAGACTTTGGGCGTACTTCTAAAGCAGTTGTTGTGCCCGCGTAAAGTTTCAGTTTTGTTGGGAATCTCAATAAATCCGAATCGGTAATTGATTCAAGCTCATAATCCATACTTGAATTATTAGTGATAAAGATGTATTCGGTACTTCTACCTTTAAATGTAACGTTCGGATTTTTTATTAAGATAGAATTTTCAAATAATGGACTTAAATATTTTTTTTCTCCAATCAAAATATTTTGATAGTACAATATTGTCCTCTGGTTCAAAAGAGCATCTTTTACCGCTTCGATAGTATAATCTTTTGCTAATACCAATGTCATCGTCCGATGTTCTCCTCTATCAAGATTAAATTCATAGGCAGTCGGAAGGTGTGCATCGGCATCAGCCAACATGGTCAGTCCTTTATCAATGCACCATTGATGTGCGATTGGATCGTAATATATTCCGTTAATTACTTCTATCCCTTTCAACCAGCCTTTTTTATAAAGAGTATCTTGTTCAAGGTACCAGACGGATTTGAAACCAGGTTGTTTCCATCC
>CAZKNM010000032.1:4539-14728 GCA_964554135.1 uncultured Melioribacteraceae bacterium | reverse complement strand
TCTTGATAATTTTTTTTATTGAGTGATTCGACATCGGTGAGAAATATTGCGTTCAAATGTCCCGGCGGATCGGCTTTAGATATTTCTCCACCTTTTATTAGTGTTATCCCGTATTTCTCGGCAAGAGGTTCTGCCAAAGTATAAGGAAGATTTCGATTCTCAGGCATTATATTGCGGATGTAATTTTCATCAATATGATCACTAAGTGCTATTACATCTAATCCCTGCCGCCATGCTTCTTCAACCCGTAAGGGAGGCCATACTTCACCATCGGAATAGATTGTGTGAAGATGGAAATCGCACTTTAAAACTTTATAACCCATTACATCCGGGAGATTAAATTCATTACGGATTTGACTTTGAATATTTGCAATAAATACGAATGAAAAAATTAAAAATAAACCGGACAAATACATTTTGGATTTTTTCATGTTTGTAATTCCCTTTAATTGGTAGGTATTTTTTAAGAAAGTTAATCAACCTTTTTTTTAAGCTCTAATCCTTTCTCTCCCCAAGCATTCCTATCGTATTCCAAAGCGACCAAATCTTCGTTTATCAATTCGAAAACCAGAGTATCCGAGTCTATTGCGAGAATTATTTTTTCATGTTCGTGATACCAGTTACCCTTTTCAATGAAAACAGGCATGCCGTTCATATAGTCTGTTGTCATAGTAGCAGTACTGTCCATTGCGAGTGTGAGTGTTATTTTTCGTCCTGGGCTTGATGCCGAGGGAAGAGTATTTTCGAATGTACCGGTGAATTTCAAATTTGTGATAATATCTTTGTCAAGTTCTTTATTCTCACAAAAATTAAATTGCAGTGAAATAATGATTGTAAATGCCAGAAGACTTTTCGATACTCTCATTTCAACCAGAAATAATTTTATAAAATGATTTTTTCATGGTAAATATAAATCAGAAAAAGAAAATATCTAAGAACTATTCTCATCCACCGGTATGCATTTTTTACAAAACAATTCGAGCTCCTTATTAAAATCATCCAAGTTCTTCTTTGTAATATCGATATCCTTCCTCTTCAGGTGATTGTAATTTTCATGATAAACAATATTCATTATTTTTTTCTCGTTGAAAATAAAAGAGATAGAACTGTTCAGCACCTCAGCTTCTTCCGATATTGGTTCAAAGATTATATCCAAATTGCAGTGGTAACCCAATATTTTATCCGTTTCGGAAAAGCTGTCTCCGAGAGGCGTACGTATTGAGGCCAAGTAATTTACTTTGTAATAACTGAAAGAGTTTTTTAACTCGGCCTGTTTGTTATACTTATCGGCAAGTTTTAGAAAATTAACAATAAATTCGTCGATTATTTCCATCCTTAACCTGGCTTTAATTATTAATATTTATTTCGGCAAACGAAATAAGAAGTTATTAAACGCGACAATATCACTTGAAATGAACGTTATTACAAATCAAATGTAGTCTTCAGATTTTTCTCTTTCTCGAAACGCTCAATAGCCAGTTGAATCAATTTATCTATCAATTCGCTATAGGGTATACCGCTTAATTCCCAGAGCTTCGGGTACATACTGATTTTTGTAAAGCCGGGTATTGTGTTTATTTCATTTAGGAAAATTTGATTATCATCTCGTAAGAAGAAATCAACTCTAGCCATACCCTCGCAGCAGAGTGTTGTGAATGATTTTATTGCTAATTCTTGAATTTTCTTTGTTAATTCCTCCGATAATTTTGCCGGCGCTTCAAGTGTGGCACCTATTTCATCTATATACTTTGCATCATATGAATAGAATTCATGTCTCTGTCTATCGGTTACTATTTCACCGGGAACCGAAGCGATCGGATTCTCATTGCCGAGCACTGAACATTCAATTTCCCTTCCTTTAATGAATTCTTCGATTAATATTTTTTGATCGTATTTAAAAGCTTCTTCTATAAATGCTTGAAAATCATTTTTACCATGGACTTTATTTATCCCGACTGAAGATCCTAGATTTGCCGGTTTAATGAACATCGGCAGTCCAATTTCGGATACTACTTTGTTAAAATTAATTTCTTTCTTATTCGATCGGTGGAAAACTCGGAATTTCGGTATTGGGAGTCCTGCTTCTTTCAACAATCGTTTTGTTACATCCTTATCCATACCTACTGCAGAACCTAGAACACCGGCACCTACAAAAGGTATGTTTGCTAATTTCAAGAGTCCTTGAATTGTTCCATCTTCGCCGTATGTTCCGTGAAGAACTGGGAATGCAACGTCGATCGGTCCAACCGATTGCTGTTTTGGTACTTGTATTAACTGGTTCGATTCATCTCCCGGGACAAAAGCTAAATTATCCGAGCCCTTGTTTAGTTTAATTAGTTTGGGATTGTCAGCGTTTAAGAGATATTGTGATGCATCATTCAAATACCATTTTCCGGCTTTATCGATTCCAATTAACACTACGTCATATTTGTCTTTATCGATTGCTTCATAAACATTTTTTGCCGATTGAAGCGATACTTCGTGCTCGGCAGATTTGCCTCCGAATAAAATACCTACACGTAATTTCCTACCCAAAAGAAACTCCAAAAGTTAAAATCAACGTTCGTAAAATAATCAATATTTTGTTCGTTTTATTAATGTTTCTAAATATCTTGATTTTACTTGCTCGTTAGCTAAAATTTGTTTTAGCGGGGGCAGTTTTAAAATAACTCCAAGGAAAGCAGCTAACGCTCTATGGCTCCATAAAACATGATTATCAAAAATAAGGTTTTGTAGTTTTCCCCGTTCGATAGCCATTACTACGACTTTATGAGTTCCATCCAAAGGTGTTATTACTCTCTTTGCACGTGATTTTAACACTATATATTTTTTTGGACACGCTTTAACACACAGACCGCAGCCGAGACAAATCTTTTCATCAAGCTTGGCTTTCTTTCTGTTCGGTTTAAATGGATCGTTTGACGAAACCATTGTCATCGCTTCAACGGGACAGATGTTCACGCACTTACCGCAGCCATCGCATTCTTCGGTTAAAACTTCGGGGATAAAATTGGTAGTATGTACAGGGTTTAGTATAGCAAACCGGCGTGCGGCTATCATTGCTTCGCAGCAGCATCCGCAGCAGTTACATATGAAGTTTACATCCTCTCTGCAGTTCTCACCGAATTGAACAAGGGTATTGTCATGTGCAAGTTGAAGCAGATCAATTCCTTCGGCAGCATCGACTCTTCTTGCGAAATTATGTTTGATAAGCGACGCGGCTGTATTGCCGAATGTCATGCAGATATCCAGCGGAGCGTTGCATGCTTGGTTCATGTGCCCCATTTTATGACGGCAGTAACAAATCCCGATACCCATGTGCTTTGCGGTTTTAATTACTTCGCTTGCACGTTCGTAATCTAAAACGTGGAGGGCATTGTCATTAGAAAGGATAGGTTCATGAACAAATGTCCGTCCGAGTTGTGTTTCACCCCTGGTGAAAAGTTCGCGTATGAAATCTTCTTCTACATTGAGATATTGATAGAATAATTCACTCAATAATTTTTGATCGATGTCATCGCGGATGCGCATCATCGAAAATTCAAAGAAACCTGCCATTGGCGGAGGAAGTACGTAAATAGATTCACCGTCCTGTTCTATATCCACCATTAGCGCACGGCTCGCAAGTTCTTCCAATATCTTCTGTGTCTCAACAAGATTCATTTCCCAAATTTTACTTGCTTTCTGTACCGTGAAAGGTTTAATAGGCAAAAGCGAGACAAGGTTAGCTTCTCTTTCGCTGAAAAGAATTTTTAAGATTTTATTCAAATGTTCCGATGTCGGTGCTCCCTGCGGGAAGCGATTGAGTCGATCCGCTAAATTTGAATAACTTGTTTTGAGTGTGTGATGTGCCATATATTAACAGTGGACAAGTTCTATATCTAAAGTAGAAGTTTGAATTAAAAAAAGCAATGTTAAGAAATGTTTTCTGATGTGTTTTTATAGTATGGATAGATTTTCTTTCCTCAATATTCTATTTAAGTATTGAAATCCTATGCTTACGAGTATTCCCAGTATTCCCAAGCTTATCCATAAAGTTGCCGGACTGAAATTATCATAAACAAATGTGCCGAAAGCAGGTCCAAAAACATAAGTTAGTGAAAATGTGAAAGTAGTAATCCCCATATATTTACCGTAACTTTCTTTCGGCGCTCTATTTGAAACGAAACTGAAGATAAGGGGGAATACCAAAATTTCTCCAATTGACCACACGATCACCGTAAAGACGGCATACAAATAATCTGAGCCGAATGGGAGTAAACCGAAACCCCAGAAGAGCAGCAGAGTGCCGATACTGATTATCCTTAAATGATTATATGCTTCCAGTCTATGAATCACGGGTAATTCAAAAACAACAACGATCATTGCGTTGACAGTCAACAAAGAACCGATTTGATATTCAGGCAGATTATACACTGTATTTAAAAATACCGGCCATGTGTTCATTACTTGAATAAAAACCAAACCCAGGAAAAGGAAGAAAAGCTGAACTGTCAAAAATATTTTATCTTTATACGGTGAAGCAGCCGCGAGAGGTTTTTCTTCCGCCGATGTTTTTTTGTCTATCTCAAAGCTTCTAAAAACAAACCAAAATGTTATTGCTGCCGAAAGTGATGTAATCCCGTTTAATATGAAAATATACTTATAACCTATTCCGGCTAATAAACCTCCGAGAGCAGGTCCTATCGTAACGCCGAGGTTGATAGCTAATCTTTGTAATGCAAATCCACGCGGTCTTATAAGCGGGGGACAAACATGTGCAATAGCAGCGGCATTTGCAGGACGGAAAGCCTCGGCTACTATTGCTATTAAAAGTAATAAAAATCCGATTTGAAAGGCAGATTCCGCAGTACTCAAAATAAAATATCCGATACCTGTGAGCAGCAGACTGAAGAATTGAATTTTCTTTGTCCCGATTTTATCGCTTAGTATTCCGCCGAAGTAAGTGCCTATCATCGCACCGATACCGTATATACTTATCATTTGACCCGCTGCTGCCAGTGAAAAGCTCAGTACTTTAGTGAGATAAAGAGCCATAAAGAAAAGTACTATTGAACCCGTGCGGTTGATGAGCACTACCAGTGTAAGGTACCAGACTTCTCTCGGTAACCCGGTATATGCCGATTTATATTGGTCGGTTATTTTCTTTATCAAATGTTTTACTGCTAATCTCTAGTGAATATTTATTTTTTAAAACGGATTAAATCCATATAAACTAACTTCACAAAACCTTCAGGTCCGAGAAAATCTATTCCCCACGGGTCATCGTATTTTTGAGTCGGTTTCGACTGTTGAATTTCTTCCAGGCTTTTTCCGGCATTAATTTGCGGTTGAATATTGTCTCTTATATCTATCAGCATGTGGTGGTAATCTGAAAATCCCTTTTTATTTGATATCGGGCCATGACCCGGAATTATAATCGTATTATCGTCGATATTTTCTAAGATCACTGCTATCGCATCTATCATATAATTTATTGATCCACCGGCTTCTATACCGATGTATGGGTAGTAACTGCTGAAATAAATATCCCCGACACTGATTACGTTAGCATTTTTGAAATAAACAACAGCGTCTCCGTCAGTATGAGCGATGTAATGCTTCATTTCTACTTCTTCGTTATCAAAATACAATTTTATTTCTTCGCTGAATGTAATGACAGGTCTGTTTTCAACAGGTATTGGCTGTCTTTCACCGTTATAATATTCCATAAAAATTTTCGAACTCAGGTGTTTCAATGTATTCTCCTGAGCAATGATTAAAGCACCGAGTTCTGCAAATACCGAGTTACCTCCGACATGGTCTCCATGCCAGTGGGTATTAATCAAATACTTCACCGGTTGTGTGCACATTACTGAGATTTGTTTAAGCATATCATCAAAAAGCGCAGGATTTTTTGAATCGACAAATAATATGCCATCATCTCCGTAAAGTACTGTTGCGTTGCCATAATCTCCGGTGAAAGTGCAAATATTATCTGTAATCTTGTTGAGTTTATTCTTCGGTACATATTCTTCTTGAGCGCTCACAACGGATATATTTGCCAAGAACAATAAATTACAAATGATAACGTGTAACGAATTATAAAATGACATCGTTTGAGTCTCCGTTATTGTTATAATTGATATTACACAAAGATAATCTTTTGGAGAGAAAAATAAATGCAATTAAGCGTATAGAGAATTTTAGGGCTTTGTTATTCCCGCAGCGCTTATTTGTACATGGCTATTTAACTTTTTACGGATTACCTACACCAGCCCAAATTGTCAAGGGCCAATTCACGATAACTTCATTTCCGCTGCTGAATTGTCTCAGGAGTTGATCCTTAATTAAATCGATAGGATCCTGACCCCTCTCTTGTTTATAATTTTGCACTGCCGACCATGATGTAAGATACCCAATCAGTGTTTCAACATTCCACTTGGTCTGCATAGATATTTGCGGTGGAATGATTTTCTCAAATGGGAAAGGAATCAATTGATAACTAGCATCGATTGCCTTTCGTTCGGGGGGCCAATACTTTCCTACAATCTCATGATAGAAATGAGAAATAATCTTATCGACTTCGTATGAAATTTGAGGGAGCTGGTAAAACCATACGGCGATTATACCTTCCGGTTTCAACACTCTTTTAACTTCTTTATAGAAATCGTTGATGTTGAACCAATGCAACGCTTGTGCAGCAGTTATAAGATCGACAGACATTTTTCTAAAATCTGTTTTCTCTGCGCTTGCTACTTTGTAAATAATTTTAGGGTGCTGTATTGCATTTTCGATCTGCTTTTCGCTGGCGTCGGTTGCAACCACACTTTCAAAATAATCGGCTAATTTAACCGCAGCCTGTCCTGAGCCTGTGGCGCAATCCCATGCAATTTTGTTTGTGGGGGATATCGACGCCAGGAATTGAAATAACCTGTCCGGATATGTCGGACGGAATTTAGAATACGCTTCTGCTTGTTCGGAAAAATGATCTTTAAAATTATTCTGTTCCATAATGTTCCATATTTTTTATAAATGTAGTTCTACAATATCTTGATCGTACAATATGTGGTCGCGGCCGACCATCTGCCCGTCGTGAACGCCGGTTCCCCAAATGCGGGCGGATTTTAATTTATTAACAAAATCGTGGTGAACTTTCCTTGCAAATTCTTCAACAGTGCTTCCTTTCTTCAAAACGAATGGTTTGGATTTCCGCGCATCTTTACCGGGTGGTTTGGAGTAGATACGGATTATATTCAAATGTTCAAAAATTGCTTTACTAAGTTCATCAAAGTAACGGTAGTTTGTTATGGATAACGGCTGAAGCGGCCACTTGTTTTCTACCAGCTCGCACATGGTTTTGTAATCTTCGTCGTTCTGCTGATTGTCCGTTTTGTTTACGACGATCAATAAAGGAAGTGAGGTAATATTTTTTGCCGAGGGATCGGCGGTCACATATGAGGGATAGATTTTATTATTTTTTAGAATTTCGATTGTATCTTCCAACTGCTGGATAGGGAAATCGTGAAGGTCGACAGTGACTAAAATCATATCTGCGCTGCGGATTAAGTTCATCAACTCCGGTTCGATGTATTCTTTGTCAAGCGGAGGGGTGTCGATCAGTTGAATCTGAATATTTTGCAATTGCATCATACCAGGTGTTGGAGTCCAGGTGGTGTACGGAGATTCCGATACTTCCGGTGCCGCATGCGTTAACGATGCCAAAAGTGAAGACTTACCCGTGTTTGGCGCACCGACGATCACTACACGTGCCGCACCTTCTTTCTCAATGTAAAACTGAGATTCGTGCCTGCTGGGTTTCTTTTTGGATTGGGGTTGAGTTTTTAATTTGGATAGTTTTCGCCTGTATTCGGCTCTAAGTTTATCCGTTCCTTTGTGTTTAGGGATTGCGCTTATTACATCCTCAAGAGCTGCAATTTTCTCTTCGGTAGATTTAGCCTCTTTAAATCTTTGTTCGGCTGAAAAATATTCCGGCGGTAGATTTGCAGGCATAATCTTCCCAAAGGATTCTTGTGAAGTCTAATTTAATATTATTTAACCTTTATTTCAGCAGGAGAATAAAGAGAAGATGCAATTAAGTCAGCCGGTATTTTTGTTTTACCAATTTGATGATAGTATTCCAATTACGAGTTGTAAACGGAATTCCGAATTCTTTCTCTATATAGTGATTCGGGAAGCAGAACCTTCCATTTACAGGTTTGCTTCCACTGACGTTTATACCGCGGAGGAATACTATGTATTTTGTCATGACAATCTATATCCGCTTGTTTACCCCGCAGCCTCTTTGCGGGGACTTTTTACTTATTAAAGATGTTAGCTGTAGTCTTAGAGAGTAAATATTTCATAATTTATAATTCTCGAAGAAATGGAGTAATAAATTCGCGTCCAGAAATTTTTTGTGCAGTAATCAGATTATTAATTTGATTTAACTTCATCCATTCTGCGTAACCTGTGCCTTCACCAAAAAATATTGCAGTATTTGTATAAAATGATAAATCTATATTGATTGCTAAACGAAATTCTGTTGTATTATGATTATTGTCAATAAAAACATATCCTGTTAATGATTCTTCAATTACATCATTCCCATCATACCATTCAATTTTTATTTGATTTGGAAGTTTTGAAGATATTGTTTTGTGATTGATTTCAGGTCTTGGCGAAATGCCCCCAAAATTGTAAATTGATTTAACAATAGGTTTCGTTTTATTTTTTATACATTCTTTATTCAAATTATACAATAACTTCGTATGAGGGCCAAAATCTATTTGATGCCAAATTTCTTTTTCATCCTGTACACACAAAATAAACTCACTACTCAATTCTTCATAACAGTGATCCTCTAATTTTTGGTCACATCGACCTGCACCAATATTAGTAAAGGTAAATGGATCTGCTGCATTCCCATCACGTAAACCGATGGCAATTCGATTTTGTCTATCTGTTATCAACGTTCCTCCAGAAAGTAACCACTGCGAACCTTTATTACTTCGTATATCAGATACTTTAGGTTGACTCGGATAAATTGAAGCATATTTATCTAGAACAGCAACTTTTTCGTTCATATCTATTCTAACAGACACAATATTACTCTGTAATAATGGTTGTTCTGTGATTACAAATAAATTATCATGGCGTTGTTCATCTGACAAATAAAATAAATCTCTGTTTTTAATTGACATATTTATTGTCCCATTTCTTTAATAAATTTTACAGCTAAAGGCATTGTTTTTAAGCCGCCGCTCAACACTACTATGCAGCTTTTCCCGAAGGGACTCCTTCGGAGGAAAACTCTGCCGATAATTATTTATAAATTTATTTTGTTCATTACATTCAAAGAGCAATTAATATTTACAACGAATGCTGATAATCTGTCAAATGCTACAATGTCTATGGCAGTTGCTTTGAGTTGCTGATTAGGTAGTTCTTCTAATTTCCCTAAAGAATCAGCCCCATCAACTTCAACATTATTGTTAATCAATATCCAACCGATTCGATTTTGTTTATCTCTAATTTTTACCCACCAATCATACACTGGTTCAACAAGTTTTTGTGCATAAGAATTTTCACTCGGTTCATTGACACTCGCATAATTCCATAAGTCTCCAGGTATTTCGTAAATCTTCCCTTTAAACCATCCCATATACCAACCTTCTCCAATGTCGTGTAGCAAATAAATTTTATCCTCCGGTTTAACATCGATTTTGCAATGGGAACAGGAATCATAGGGGTTGCTCAATTCGAATGGTTTTAGTACAACTACAATACCACAATTGTATATATGTACATTACCCGTTAAAGCGTCAAAACTTTCATTCTGCTTTAATTTGAAGGCGACTATTGAAGTATCGCCCTCACTTTTATACACGACCAAATCCTTTCTAGTAGTCCATTCTGTATAAACACAACCTTCAAATGGACATTGGTCTTTTGAGATGTAGGGCAATTTTGGTTTTTCTTGTGGATAGCAGTTATTTAACGAGATCACTAAAATGAATATTGATAATAATGTTTGGTTTTTCATAATAACACTGTTTTACTTGGACTGCCTAATGTATTCGGTTGATTTGTGGTAATATTACTTTTTATCCAACTTAAAAAGAATTGGAATTACTGCACTTTGATCAAAGAATTTTTCATCAAATTTGCCTGGCTTCCATTTTGTACTTTTCACAACTCTAACAGCTTC
>CAZKNM010000032.1:0-4507 GCA_964554135.1 uncultured Melioribacteraceae bacterium | reverse complement strand
TTTTTTTAACTGTAAAAACAACGTACACATAACCTTCAACATTATTTAGTTTTGCTTCTTCAGGATAAATTAGGCTTGATTGTATTCCTGATATTCCGCCAATTGGTTCGGGTCCCGGGAGAACAATGTTCACAAATCCAATATTATTTGTGTCAATTTTGGAATAATAATATCTTCTTAATTCATCCACATAATTGTATTTATTCCTATCTATATAAATTGAGTCAACTTTATCTTGCGCAAAAGAATTACTACTCATAATAAATAAAAATATATTTACGACTAGAAGTATTATATCTCTCATTTAATCAGCTATTATTTATTTGTTTAGTACAACGACGTTGCGTTTAGCCCGTCGCCCAAAACAACAATGCAGCTTTTGTCAGCGTAACTTTTATTTATAAATCAGTTTTATAAACACAATCAACTTTGAACAACAAACTTATTCAGAAAAGCCAAACTCTAATGCGACTCACTAAGACCGCATCGAAGAGGCGGTCGCTTTGAGTTGCGTGTTAGTTTGCATTGATTCCATAATAAACTGAAATAGCTTGCCCTAATACATTTGCAGCTGTATTAATTGATAAACTGATTAATCCAGATGCTGCTTTTGAAACCATTTTACCTAACCAAGAAGAAACCTTACTCCCAAATTTTCCAGAATTATCCAAGTGACCATCTTCCTTTACAGCAATTTCTAATTCATCAACATCTTCTTTCGGAATTTTCAATTCATTTATCAAATGCTTCCTTAGTGATTCAAAATCATTCTGTATTATTTTGAGTTTATTGGATTGGTTTACGACACTATTAGACACATCGCCAAGAATACCTTGGAAATTTGTGATATTGATTTGAGTGCTTGAAACGGCTGTATCTTTTTCTTGTTGACTAAATGTTAAATTCTCTCCAAGAATTCCTTTTTCTTCTAATTTCATTGTCCAGTCTATTATAATATTTCGAACAGATTCGATTATACCATGAACAGAGGTTGATGGAACTATTAAAACCGGTTTAGATGGTAACCCGAGTTGACTAACTAATCTAGTCTCTGCTTCCTTTGTGAAAGATACGTGCAATTGTGAATGCTTATCTTTTTTTTCGAGCATTTCCAATTCTGTAATTTTCTGATTAATCATTCTTTTGGAAAGAAGTTTAGCTTCTTCAGCACTTTCGAAAAATATTGGCATCCATACTCCATTAAATGGATTGTAGGCTTTAATTTCACCGGTTACTTTTCGATAATCTGGAATTTCATCGACATTTGGATAGCCATTCAATTCGTAATTAATCCATTTTTCAAAATCCTTCAAATTAAGTTTTCGAGATATTAGTAAAGCTTTCCTTAACAACTGGACGATAGAGATATTAGCATCGAGTGCATCTTTTTGCAATTCTAATACAATTGAATTCACAGTCATTCCTTTTTTTTGCAAATTAACTATTTATTTAACCCGCCAACGGATATGATGACGGTTGTTGCTTATCTACCTATTAAAGTTTCTTTTTCTCTCTATTTTCTAAATTTTTTGCTGATAACTATTTCACTAAAAAATTATGTTGTCCAACGGACTCTTTGCTCATAAAATTATCTTCAATATGTTAATATAAATCACGGAAGCAGAAAAATTATTCTTCATAAGTTTAGGCGGAATATAACAAAAATTTTGGTAAAGCAAATCAGTACAATTACCTAGTAATCTGATTGCTGGTCTCCGGTGGCTGGCGGCTGGCAAAATCAGCTAGAATTCCGTAACAATGAGTAAGAAATAAGATCGAGGTTAAGCGGCTTGAGAATATTAAAGATTAAGATTATGAGTATGATCAAGATTATGAGTAAGATTATGAGCGCCCAGTACTTGGGTATTACGCTAAGCATACTTATTTTTCGTGGTATTGTTTTTATAGAATATCACAGTAACTTCGAAATAGTTAAATATCGAGCAAAAAAGAAGAAATAAACATGACAACAAAGAAAACAATGAAAGCATTGGTAAAAGCGAAACCTGAAAAAGGTTTATGGATGCTGGAAGTCCCGGTACCTGAAGTAGGAGTGAATGATGTATTGATAAAAGTAAGCAAGTCTGCTATATGCGGTACCGACCTTCACATTTATAAATGGGACGAATGGTCGCAGAGGACAATTAAAACGCCGATGGTAATCGGGCATGAATACGTCGGTCGCGTTGCAGCTTTTGGTTCCGCCGTAACGGGTTTTAAAGTGGAAGACCGTGTAGTAGGCGAGGGGCATATTGCGTGCGGGCAATGCCGCAACTGCCGGCGCGGACGAAAACACATCTGCGAAAATACGATCGGTATCGGCGTTAACAGAGACGGTTCGTTCGCCGAGTATGTTGTTGTTCCATCATCGAACGTTATGAAGATGAATCCTGCCATCCCCGACGAGATGCTTGCAATTATGGATCCGTTCGGCAATGCAACACACACTGCGTTGTCGTTCCCGCTGTTGGGAGAAGATGTTTTGGTAACCGGTTCCGGTTTAATCGGGAGTATGTGCATTGCGATTTGCAAATTTGCCGGTGCTAGATATGTCGTTGCAACGGAGATGAACGAATACAGACTTGAACTTGCGCGGAAAATGGGAGCTACGAGAGCGATCAATCCGTTGAAAGAAAAACTCAGCAATGTAATAAAAGACCTCGGCATGATCGGTTTCGATATCGGTTTGGAATGTTCCGGTTCGCCCCATGCGTTCAACGATATGCTGAAACACATGTACAACTCCGGGAAAATTTCGCTGCTGGGAATTCTCCCTTCAATCACACAGATAAACTGGGATCATATTATTTTCAAGGGATTGACTGTCAAAGGAATTTACGGGCGCGAAATGTTCGAAACATGGTACCAGATGGAACAGATGCTTCACACGGGACTCGATCTTTCGCCGATTATTACGCATCGCTTCCCGATAGATGAATTCCAGAAAGGCTTCGATCTCATGGAGGAAGGAAACTGCGGTAAGATAATTCTGAACTGGGAATAAGTGATTTACAAAATAGCGAACGGTTAAAATGATTTTCGGAATTGGAACGGATGTAATAGAAGTAAAACGGGTGCTGGATAAAATTTCATCCGAAGAAGGATTTAAAGAATCGATTTTCACTGAAAAAGAAATTGAATATTGTGAATCCAAATGGAGCCGGGGGCAGAATTACGCAGCACGTTACGCCGCCAAGGAAGCATTCTTCAAAGCACTGGGAACGGGCTGGCGAAACGGAATGAAGTATAACGAAATTGAAATTGTAAACGATGCACTTGGCAAACCGGATATTCAACTTCATGGAAGTACGAAGAAATATTTAGAGGAAAATAATATTTTTGAGATACATGTTTCGTTATCTCATGTAAAAGACTACGCTTTTGCAACGGTAGTACTGGAAAGCAAATAAATTCTAATCATCATATTAAAGTTTAAGGAGGATTAATGTCCAATATTGGTTCCTATGAAGAACGATTGAAAAACTTCGACTGGTCGATTTCGGAAAAAGAACTTGAGTATAAGAACGGCGATGTAATTAATATCGGCTGGTACTGTTCAGACAGAATTTGTAAAATGGGTAAAGGAGATAAACTTGCGTTGATATGGGAAGGACTCGGCGGTGCAGAAAAGAAATTTACTTTTAATGATGTACGTTTGGCTACTAATACAATCGGTCAATTTCTTCGCGATCTCGGAATTAAAAACGAAGACCGTGTTTGTCTGTTCATGGATAAAATTCCGGAATTATATTTGGGATTTCTCGGTGTATTAAAGATAGGTGCGATTGCTCAGCCGTTGTTTTCTGCATTCGGAGATGAATCGTTGTTTGTTCGCCTCAACAATGCCGAAACTACGGCAATTATAACACAAAGAAAACATGTTGGCAAAGTGCGAAAAATTCTTGACAAGATGCCTCACTTGAAACATATAATCGTTGTCGATCATGACGGAAAGAAAGCTTTGCAAGAAAGAGAAGTTGCATTTTCGCTTGAGACAGCAAAGCCTGTTGAAAATTTGGAAATATTCCCGACGAAAGCGGAATCACCTTCGGTTCTGCATTACACTTCAGGTACAACCGGTCAGCCGAAAGGTGTTAAACATGTTCACTATTCATTAATTTCGCAATACCTCACTACAAAATGGGTGCTTGATCTTCAGGACAATGATATTTACTGGTGCACAGCCGACCCGGGCTGGGTAACGGGGACGTCATACGGAATAATCGGTCCGTGGAGTTTAGGCATTACGCAATGTGTTATGGATTCCGGCTTTTCAGCAGAAGCGTGGTATAAGTTCATCGAAAAAAATAAAGTTACGATGTGGTATTCGGCTCCAACCGCGATACGATCATTAATGAAGGCGGGTGAGGAGATTGTTAAAAAATATAATTTATCATCTCTGCGCCATTTGGCAAGTGTAGGCGAACCGTTGAATGCCGAAGCGGTAATATGGTCTGAAAAAGTTTTCGGTCTTCCTTTCCTTGATACTTACTGGCAGACTGAAACG
>CAZKNM010000031.1:0-27862 GCA_964554135.1 uncultured Melioribacteraceae bacterium | reverse complement strand
ATTTAACTTTCTCATATTCGATTAGTATTGTAGTCCATTTACTGGTTAATAGATTTACTGTTGTTGTATTCATAGTAACACCCAGTTATCTCTAAAAATATAACTTTTGTGTTACCGAAATACTGAAGAATTACACTGCGGCAGGCTGGTGTGAAAAGTTAAATGGAATATGAGTAGTGATGGTTTTAAATAGAAAGATCAAAAATTTTTCTTAATTCGAAAATTGTAATTCCATAAGCAACGGCTACGTTTAAAGATTGTTTAATACCATACTGGGGAATTTCAATAGCTATATTACATAAATCCAACAAATCCTGAGATACTCCGGTAATTTCGTTCCCGACAATAACGCATATAGGGAAATCGTTTTTCGTTAGTGAGTAGTGAGGTATGCTTTTATCAGTAAGCTCTAATGCACAGATTTTTATTCCTTTTTCTTTCAACATCAATATAACATCCTTGGGATTTTTTATATATTCCCAATCGACACTCTCCTGCGCACCAAGGGCTGTTTTAAGGACTTCTTTTTTCGGTGGATGGGGTGTATAGCCACACAAATAAAGTTTTTCGATCATCGCTCCGTCCGATGTTCTGAAGATTGAACCTACGTTATAGCTGCTTCTTATGCTGTTTAAGAGGACATAAACCGGAAGTTTTTTTACTCTGTTCAAAGTTTCAAGAGTGCTGCGATTCCTCGATATTTCATCATGTTTTAATTTTCGCATTCTTAATCCCTGTTTTGAAATTTTATATAATACACTTAAAGTTTCCGAGGAATTCGCAACTTGGCGCTCGGATTTGTTTGAAAATTTACTAATCTTTTGAATAAGAATATATCACATTTATGAAACTATTTGTTTATTGATTTCGTCATAATAACAAGTCTATCCTAAATCAGAGGACCAGCTACAATGTTAAAAAATTACTTCAAAATTGCTATCCGAAATTTACTAAAGCATAAAGGATTTTCCTTAATCAACATAACTGGATTAGCTATTGGAATAGCTTGTTGTATTATTATTATGCTGTTCGTGCAGAATGAGTTGAGTTATGATCGAGTTTATAATAATTCAGATAGAATCTATAGAATGGTACTTGATGGAAAACTTGGAGAAAATGAATTCAATCTGGCTGTCTCTGCTTCACCATTGGCTGAGACGATGGTCCGAGATTTCCCGGAAGTGGAAAACTCAACTAGATTATTCAGAGGCGGTTTCCCTGTTATCCGGTATAAAGATAAAGTTTTCAGTGAAGAAAGATATTTTTGGGCTGATTCTAATTTCTTTGATGTCTTTCAACTTTCTTTTATTGCAGGTGATCCCAAAACCGCATTGAGAGATCCCAATTCGGTTGTTATTACTGAATCGACAGCCAGGAAATATTTTGGTGATGAAAATCCGATGGGAAAATATATCAATTCCGATAATCGTGAAGACTATTTGATAACCGGAATAATCCCAGATATACCTGAAAATTCACATTTCCATTTTGATTTTCTCGGATCACTTAATCGTTACGCCAACCGGTTGGGAGGTCAAAGTTTTCTCAGTAATAACGTTTATACTTATGTTTTACTCAAAGATGATAACAACACGGAAGAGTTAAGCAGAAAACTTCCCGAAGGTCTTAAAAAATATATTGCCCCTCAGGTTTTACAAGCTACCGGTATATCATGGGAACAGCATCAGAAAATCGGTACTAGATATAATTATCTTCTCCAGCCAATGACCGATATCCACCTTTATTCCCATTTGGATTATGAAATTGAACCTAATAGCGATGTTACATACGTTTATTTCTTCACTATCATTGCCCTGCTGATTCTTGGTATTGCGTGTATCAATTTTATGAACTTGTCCACAGCCAGATCTTCCGGAAGAGCAAAAGAGGTGGGTATAAGGAAAACGGTTGGATCGACATTTAAACAGCTTATTTACCAATTTCTTTCCGAATCGATTGTGATGAGTTTAATGGCTATAATTATTTCGCTTATCATCGTTCAACTTCTTCTTCCGGTATTTAATGAAATAGCAGGCAAACAATTAGCTGTAAATTATTTCGGCAGTGTTTGGGTAATACCTCTACTGTTTTTATTTGCAGTTATGGTAGGCGTTTTTGCTGGAAGCTACCCGGCATTTTTCCTTGCTTCGTTCAAACCTGTTTCTGTTCTAGGTGGTAACATAAAAAGAGGAACTAAAGGGAAACTTCTCCGAAGCGGATTAGTGATTTTACAATTTTCGGTTTCTATAATTTTATTCATTGGTACTTTCATAATCAGCGAGCAATTACGGTATGTACAGAATAAAAATCTTGGTTTTAATAAAGAACAATTATTGATTATTCATAAAACTGACGACATAGGAAGATTTATAGAATCTTTCAAAAATGATTTAAGAAGTCACACAAATATAGTGAGTGTTAGTAATAGTGCTACTTTACCCGGATTGATTTTCGGAAGTAATGCATTCAGGCGGCAAGACGGAACCGGGGAGGATACGCGTGTAATCATGACGATGTTTGCAGATTATGATTTTGCAAAAACTTATCAGATCAAAATGGCAGAAGGACGTTACTATTCACCAGATAGAACGGTTGATACGGTCAATTCGATTGTGGTTAATGAAGAAGCTTTGAAGGTATTTGGTATATCCAAACCGGCTGTGGGTAAACAAATCGTTCAGATGGGTAATACTCCCGAAACATCATTCACATTTAATATTATAGGTGTACTTAAAAACTTCCATTTCGAGTCTCTGCATAATGAAATCCGACCTTTGATTATAGGAATATTTAGAACCGGTGGCTTCGGAAGATATGTATCCGTTCGTGTTAATACGAGTGATTTGGAGGAAACATTGGCTTTTATTAAAGAATCCTGGACAAAGTATGCAGGTAATCAAGCTTTTGAATATACATTCTTTGATGAAGATTTTGCGGAACTTTATGCAAGCGAAGAAAGAACAGGAAAACTCTTTACTTCATTTTCAATATTGGCAATTTTTATTGCATGTCTTGGTTTATTCGGACTTGCAGCTTATACGACTGAACAGCGCACAAAAGAAATTGGTATTCGTAAAGCTCTCGGTGCAAACATCAGCACGATCCTATTATTGTTAACGAAAGAATTTACTAAGTGGGTATTAATTTCAAATATTATTGCTTGGCCGATTGCATTTTATATAATGAATAATTGGCTGGCAGATTTTGCATACCGAATTGATATAAGTTTATGGACATTTTTGATTTCTGGTGCCGTAGCTTTGGTTATAGCAATAATCACCGTCAGTTCCCAGGCAATTAAAGCTGCTGTAGCTAATCCGGTTAATTCACTGCGGTATGAATAATTTCGTTAATCTCCCCAGGCAGTTTGATGTTCTTAAAGTAATGCCTGGGGATTTATCACTTCTGCACCTTATTTCAATGCGTAACTTTGAACGAATCTACAATTTTTGTTAACATCAGCTCATCTTCTGCATCTGCAAGTGTCTGATGTTTATATTGAATCAATAGAATGTATTCATTTCCTTTACTCCAGAAATTAATACCGTAATATGGTCCAACTTTATATTTGGTAATTGTATCTTCGCTATAGTTGACATCAATTTGTATCATATAAAATTTTATTACTCTTTGTCCGCTTTTGGTTTTATAATCATATATTATTTCGGGATCGGTGCAGTAAGAAGAACCATCCGGTCCATCAGCCTGACTGTATGCGATTGCACGATCTAAGGTAATAATGCAAATATAATCGTCACATACCTTGGTCTCATCAAATGATTGATCGGCGCCCAGCATATCTGCTCTTTTCCATTCGGCAACATTTAATATATCTCCATCCACAACGAAATCTTTCCCTTCAACCAAAGAGAAGGAATCATCACCATAAGTCTTAATGATGAATTTTGAAGGATATTCGATAGAGCAGTTATATCTTGTATTGGTATATGTGGAGAGTCCATCTTGAAAGATCGGTGATATAAAAAGAATCGTGCTAAGAGTAATTATGATATTCATGTTTCACCTTTTGTAATGATACTTCATTACATAGATAATTTTATTTATTGAGATTGTCAACTAATAATCATTAGCATAGAAATCCTCGATTGAGTATTCGTTTGGGAGTGTGTCTGCCAACCTTTCAAATGCCCAATAGCCATAAGTCTTGATCATAAACTCATCAAAGTAGCGGCCGAATATATCAATTGTAACGGAGTCGGCTTGTAGATCAATCAATGAAATTTGAAATGAAGGGGGGCGTACACGATTGGATAAAATTCTATATTCATCATCTTCTAATTCACGGGTATAACTTACTCTAAGGTAATTAGAAAATTTTATATACATTTCTGTAGATATTTCCCCGGGGCTGAGTAATTTATTAATTTCATCACGAGAAATTACTCCTGCTCTTTTTTTTGTGATAGCTTTTGAGTAGTGTATCTCAAAGCCCTCGCGCAAAATATAATCATCCTGATAGAGACGGCTTTTACAAAGTGCAGTTAGAAAATGTCTAAGTGAACCACAATAACATTTTTCGCGGTTAGCTTCCCACTGCTTTTTTTTGATCCTCTGTCTCGGGTATCAATTCTTCAAATGTGGGAATTCCTGAGTATTTAACATAATTAGGAGTGAATTCGAAATATTGCAATATGTATTGTATTCGATAGCCCAGTGATTTATTCTCTATTAAAATTGGCTCTTTTGAATTGGCTATTAATTTTCCGGGTTCAGGATTAAAAAAATTAAGAATCCACGGATTTAATATTTTTGTCATCAAAGCATTTTTTGATTGACCGAGCAGTTCTTTTGAAAATATTTTTAAATTTAAAAACCACTCTTCTTGTTTTTCTCATTCAACAATAACTGCCGGTAATTGATACAATTTAGGAGATAATTTTATGGAGAGTCCTTCTTCCGTTCGCTCTGCTAATCTTACCTTGATTGTTTGGATTTCATAACCTATGTGTGATATGATTAGGTGATACGTTCCCGGAAGTAAGTTCTTTATATTAAACAAACCATTGTTATTCGTGGTAGTTACGACACTGCTATATGCTAAGTAAATATTTACATTTTCAATAGGTTTACCCGTATCAGTATCGGTAACTTTTCCAAAGATTATAAACTTAGTAGTGACCTGAGCTGATAAGTTTACCTGAATTAATAATGAGAGACTAATGAGAATAAAAATTGATATATGAAAAAGTCGGTTCATTTTGTTTGAGTTATAAAAAAATGAAAAGGCAAAATTACGTTTATGGAACCGGTTTGAGTATAATGGTTGTTTCTCCGCCTAGTTTGATTGTAATAAGTTTGATATTATCTTTCGCAATGTTTGTTTTATTCATACCTTTCCAAAAATCGAATGTATAATTTTCTGCATCTCCGTCGGGTTTGGTCATTCCAATTGTTTCGTGAAAATCCGTAGGGAGTTCCAACCAAAGAGTAGCTGATGCATTTGGCTGTATCGAACCTTTCATTGGATAGCCAAAAAATTTTCCTTTATCAAGAATGTAAACTTTTCCTTCATTTGTCTCAATCGAATATTGATCCATCCCGTGACTCGATTTAATTGCATAAGGGGAATTATTAGAAATGTGAAATTGTATCATGTTCGGTGTAATCTCTCCCCATGCTGAGATTTTTGGATCCATCAAAGGTGAGCTGTAATATTTGATACCGTCTGCTTCTGAGTAAGATTCAATCTTGAATAAAGCCGTATCCGGAATGTCCATTTTAATTCCGAAGAAATCATTAACTGTTGATGAGCTTGAGCACGATATGCTTAAAAGGTAGACGATACCAGACACAGTTGTGATACTTAAAATTGATTTTAATATTCGCATATAGTCTGCTCTGTTTAATGAATTAGAGACGTAATTATAAAGAACGAGATAATGAGAGAGATTGACTTGCTTTGATTCCCCACAGTATAAATTATGACTAATTGAATTTAATAAAAGAATGAAAAAAAGAAAACTGTAAATATATGTACAGATGTTTTTAATAACTCAAATATTCGTGCTGAGTGGTTATTTACTCGGTACTATTATTTTGTTTCCTCCCAGTCAATTAAATTACCGTCTCTAAAAAAATAGACGATTTTTCCATAGTACAATTGGCGGAAAGTACCGTAAGAATATTTACTTGTGTTTACTTTGTCGGGTTTCCCCCAACTGTCGCGCAGCATATTTTCCGTCATTCCTTTCCACACCTGTCCCATTGCGATACGGGCACCGTTCTCTATACCGTACTTTAGAGTAAATAACTTTTCCAATTCGGTTTTTAATTTTTCATTCAGGTTATTGAGAAAAATTTTCAAGCTGTCGATATCATGTGCGAGCTGAGTTTTATTTGCAAGCAGTTCACTCTTTAATATTTGCAGATTAGTTAATTCTTCATTGTAAGAATCCAAATCAGGTTTTTTCTCCAGCTGCCCGAACGTTATCGAGCAAAGCGCAAGTGTAATTAGCAGATAGTAAATAAATTTTTTCATTCCCTGTTAAATTTGTGATTGATTTTAAATTTGACGTGAAAAATAATAGTTCATCTTAACAAAACAAAATTATAAACTTAATTTTGTAACATTTTTAAAAAGTGCTGTCGCATTAAGTTAAGAACAGCACTTTAATGAATTTAAAATGATATACCGGTTATACGAAAGGACTTTTTGCTTTTAAAAGTATAGAGGTGATGAGTTCGGTTAGAAAACCGTAAATGATTCCCATTACTACCGAACCGATTGCGATATCAATTCTATCCATAACCGAGAAGAACATGGGTAAGCTGGAAACCGCTCCGAGAAAGATACCATGAAGCCACCATGCCATTCGCAGAGCGCTTATACCAATGGCAAAACCCATAAGTGCTCTACTGAATAAAATTGTTAACAACACACTTGTCGGCGGTACCACTGCAGCATTTGGGTTAGATATTGCCAAATACATGCACACCAAACCGAAAATAAATCCACATATTGTTGCGATTAACACTCTTTTTGTTGTAAGCATATCGAAGCTCCTTTGTGGTGTTTAATTTATTTCTCCGTGAAAAGAAGGATATCTTTAAATTCAGTCAGCGGTATGATTTTAATATTCAGCTTCTCTTTTGGTAACTGGCATTGAATTATGAAATTGGACTAATACCCACTGATTGTTTCGTTTTTCCAAAACACCTGTTGATCGAGCACCGGTCCAGTTTACAGTTTTGCCTTGGAATTCAATCTGATAATCGAGAAACATTGAATACCATGCTATACTACCGGATTGAGATATTTTTACATTGAGATCACGCATAACAATTTTTGGTGTTTCAAAAGAAGTCCATTGTTTTTCAAATGCTGCTTTTAGCTGTTTGTAGCCTATCCAGTGCTCAACTGAATCTGTCCCGAACGTTACCATATCTGCATCATGTGCGACTATTTTTGAAAAGAGTTCCGAATCCTTCGTCTCATAAATTTTGTAAAATTGATCGATGACTTCTTTAATCTTTGGCTTTTCGGATTTCTCTACTACTTCTCTTGTGCAGGCGGTAGTAACTAATATAATCATGCAAATAATGTAAGGTGCTTTACGCATAATGATTTGTTCTCCATACTTAATTTCAGTGCAATTTGTACAATTTCGGTTTCTTTTTCAACATCAATGTTGGAAATAATTGTTGAATATAAAAATAGGAAGCGCCGGATCGATTGGGAATCCCCGGGATTTTATATAACTTTATTTGCTAACTGTCCGCATGCGGCGGCGATATTGTACCATTGGTCTCGAACACAACTGCTGAGAATTATTCATTTATAGAATAAACCTGCCCCCAAGTTACTTCCCAATGTTCCTGGAAGAATATGGAGGTAGTCAATAGGTATTAGAATGTCATCTTTTTTAACCAATGTAATATTACCGTCATGTATTACGTAGTTTTCTGTGTAGGGAATATCCGAATTAACATATTCGTAATTTTGATCGAGCTTAGTAATGTAATGTTCATTGTCGGTGATTATACAATTTTCAATATTGTAAACGGTTTTGTTTAGCAAATTGTGAATCCATGTGTATTTACATCTAGTGATGATGTTATGATGAAATTTAAAATCGGCATCGGGTGAAGCCGTCCATATTCCGGATTCGTAAGCACCGTCAATAATGCAATATTTCATTTCACTTCCATGCCTCGGAACTTCTCTATTATCATCTGCGAAATAAAAAACCACACTATTTTTACAGTTGTAAAAAATACAATGATTAATTATTATTTTATTCCCATGTGCTAATACTCCCGATTGAATTGGTAATGCATCTTCATCACCTACAAACAAGCATTGTGAGACAGATAAATCTTCGAGGTCCTTACCCTGTCGTCCGACGGGATAATAATATATTTCGGGTAAAGGATTGCCCAGAAATTTTAATCCTCTAATTGTAACATGATTGATTTCAACATCCAATCCGACCGAGCAATCAAATCCGAAATTCTCGGAGGGTTCGGCCGTAGAAATAATAACCGGCATTTGTGCCGGTGTCCATGCTGTATCATCGGGAAGTATAACGGCTTCGATAACGAATCTGTTTTTCTCGTTGTAATTTCTCGAATTTTTAAATTGTACTTTTTCGTTTAAATGATAAGTACCGGAAGCAACTTTAATTATAGTTGTTCCTTCTCCGTCGAGAGAGTTAACGAAATTTGCAGCGGCAGTAAATGTTTTCAGTGGTTTATCAATAGTTCCCGCATATTTATCGTTGCCCTTGGCGGCATCGAGATATATTGTTTGTGCAAATAAGTTGAAGTGACACAAAGTGACTGCGACCAGTATGACCGAACAAATTCTGTTATTAATAAACATTTTTCCTCAGTATCTTACTTTATAAAAATCTCGCACAAAGTAAATAATATGGAACAGAAGTTCAATTACTTAATAATTGCCAATGAATATGTGGAGGCTTTGCGTAGAGATATTCATATATATTGATTTCATCAGGCCGTATTAGCCAACTGCCCGCATGCGGCGACTATATCGTCTCCTTGTGTTTCGCGGACCATGACGGTAATATTTCTCGAACGGAGTTCGTCGGCAAATACACTTATTTGCTCTGGCGATGTCGATTCAAGTTGAGCAGATATTCCACCTGGTTGCATGTGTGCTATACTGTTGAAAGGAATAACATTTACCTTAGAGGGGATTTGACCGCAGAGTTTTGCAATTGCCGTTATATCTTCATTTCTGTCATTAACATTATTCAGCATCACATATTCGAAGGTTATTCTAGTCTTAGTTTTTCTGGAGTAGTATTTTATAGCTTCGATATTTTCATTCAAAGAATATTTTTTGTTTATGGGCATTATCTTGGAGCGAACATCTTCAAAACATGAGTGGAGAGACAATGCGAGTTTAACACGTAAACCACTGTCAGCTAATTCTTTTATTTTTTGTGGAATACCCGAGGTTGAAACCGTGATTCGGTTTCGGCTGATTCCTGTATTGATTTCACTGGTGAATAGGGCAAGCGACCTCATTGTGTTATCATAATTCAGTAGCGGTTCACCCATTCCCATGTACACAATGTTCGTTATTTTTTTCTTGCCTTGATCTCTTGCGGCCATTAGGTACTGATCAACAATTTCACCTACGGTTAAATTTCTCTTGTAGCCCATCAGACCCGTAGCGCAGAACTTGCAATCCAGCGGACAACCGACCTGTGTTGAAATGCACAATGTGTTTCTTCCTTTTTCGGGTATTAATACAGATTCTATTTTATGTCCGTCTGATGTTTCAAAAAGGTATTTCTTTGTACCTGTTGTTGCTGAGAGCTGAAAAGAAGAAAGCTTCAAAGTTAATAGAGTAAAATCTTCGGAGAGTTTTAGTCTTAACTCCTTGGGTATGTTTTTCATCATATCAAAATCTGTAATGAGATGATTATATATCCAGTTGAAAGCCTGTCGAGCTCGGAATTTCTTTTCTCCAAATCCGATTAAATAATCTTGAAGTTCTTCAAGAGTTAAATTTTTTATTTGAGATCGATAATTTTGCATAATTCAAATATAATGATACTTTTTTGTCATTGCGATAAATCGGAAGGAAACTATATGATACCTTATTTCGATCTCTTAATAACATTACCAAAATTCTAATATTTTTTACTGCAAATTGTGTTGAATTTTCTAATATCTTTAATTAGTTTGGACAGTCTTCGAAATAAAAAAACTTCAAATCTATATATGTATCAATATCAAAACTATTATCGGGAGTGAAAAATGAATTTTGAATTTACTGAAGAACAATTAATGATTCAGCAAACCGCGCGTGAATTTGCACAGTCCGAGATTGCTCCTACTGCAGTTGAGCGTGATAAAACCGGAGAATTTCCAACGGAAATTGTTAAAAAGTTAGGTGAACTCGGTTTTATGGGAATGATGGTAGATCCTCAATATGATGGTGCAGGTATGGATACTCTTAGTTACGTTTTAGCAATGATTGAAATTTCAAAAGTTGATGCCAGTGTTGGTGTTATAATGTCGGTTAATAATTCGCTTGTATGTCACGGATTACAGAAATATGGAAGCGACCTTATCAAAGACAAATATCTGAAATCATTGGCGCGTGGGGAAAAACTAGGAGCATTCGCATTATCAGAACCAGAAGCAGGAAGCGATGCCACACAACAGAAGACGGAAGCCGTAAAAGAAGGTAACGTATGGGTGCTTAATGGAATTAAAAATTGGATTACAAACGGTATATCAGCCGACTATCATCTCGTAATAGCTCAAACAGACAGAGAAAAGAAACACAAAGGGATTACATGTTTTTTAGTTGAAAAGGGAACGCCGGGTTTTGAGCATGGTGTAAAGGAAGATAAACTTGGCATTAAAAGTTCCGATACTTGCTCTCTAACATTTACCAACTGCAAAGTACCCGAAGAAAATATTGTTTGGGAAGTCGGTAAAGGTTTTAATTTTGCAATGGATACGTTGAACGGAGGAAGAATCGGAATTGCCGCACAAGCTCTTGGAATTGCGGAAGCTTCGCTTAGAGCGTCGATAAAATATTCCAAAGAAAGAAAAGCATTTGGTACGGAAATTTGTAATCATCAAGCGATACAATTTAAACTAGCAGATATGGCAACAAAAATAGAAGCTGCTAAACTTCTAACTTTTGAAGCCTCTGCACTAAAAGATGCCGAAAAGAATTATACAAAATATTCCGCGATGTCAAAAATGTATGCATCTTCTGTTGCTGTAGAAGCTGCTCTTGAAGCAATTCAGATTCACGGCGGTTATGGATACGTAAGGGAATATTTAGTTGAAAGATTTTTAAGAGATGCGAAAATCACCGAGATATATGAAGGTACCAACGAAATACAGAGAATCGTTGTTGCGAGAGAATTGCTGAAGGATTAATCAAAATTGATATTATCCCTCCTCTAAGATGAGGAGGGATTGCCCAGAGCGCTGAATGTATAAATTAATTGAAGTTGTACCTGTCAATTCATATAAATTATTTTTGAAATACTCCAACGGGATAACCGGAGAGTATGACCTTTCGAACTTGATTTACAATGATGAATATAAAACCCTCCGAAATGAAAAATCATTTAGGCAAGTTTATATCGATGAAAAAACGAATGATCTTGTCTGGCCATGCGGAATTACCCTGTGCAAGAATGCAATTTATCGTCAGTTGGAATTGAGATCTCTTATGAAAAATCTTAATATTGATTTGGATAAGATATGAAAAATGGAGTGCTATTTTTTTTAATCGGATTTAATATTTGCTATGCTCAGACAGATTGGGTCAAATGGAATGCCGTGGAAATTTCCTATGAGCTTCCTTCAATCGAAATCCGCAATTTTAAAATCGACAACGGCAATGTCGGTAGTACACTTTTAACTGGAGCGGTTAAAACCTATCATGTGCTCATTTCGGATATTGATGGTGATAATTGTCCGTTCTTTCCGTCATGCTCGGAGTTTTTTATCCAATCTGTTAAAAGTACTAATGTTTTGGCGGGGATTTTAATGTTTGCGGATAGGTTCACGCGGGATACGAATTTTTTTAAAAACCGTGCCCAATATCCTTTCCACTCATCTGGTAAGTTGTACGATCCGGCTGTAAATTACACACTGAAATTTAATAATATTAACCATATCCCTTACGATCAGATTGTTAAAGATTAGATTCCTTCACCTAAAAAAATGAGTATTGTATGAAAGGATGTAAAAGAAATCCGTTCTCTGCTTTCTTTTTTATACTTACATTGTTTTCCAATCTTTTACTTGCCCAAACAAATTCATCTCAAATAGACTTTTTTTCACCTCAGAACAGATTGAAATTTGGTGATTATCTTTTTCGCGAACAGGATTATTTAAGAGCTATTAATGAATATCAGGAATACCTCAAGATCGCGAACAATGACACGGCCAGATTTAAGTTTGCATTTGCCCTGGCCGAAATGGGGAGGGAAACGGAAGCTTTGGATAATTACAAAGGATTATTTTTTAGTTCTCCCTTAAATGAAGGAGCGAGATTGGAATTTTATAAGATTAATTTTCAACAAGGGGATTTCGTTCGTTTCAGAGATCTATGTACCGAAAAAATTTATCTCCCGGAGAATAGTGATTTAATCATCCAAAAGTTGAATAGGTTTTCTTATTTATTGGATGATAATCTCTTGCCTGACTCGGCGGCCTTTGTGGATGTGTTTGACCAAGGTGAAAAAGAACAGGTACTGAATTTTTATATGCGCAAAAAATTTCCTCCTTATAAAAGTCCCCTTACAGCAGCAGTCTTATCTGCAATAATACCCGGAGCAGGTAAAATTTACACTGGAAATTATGGAGACGGCATCACCGCTTTTCTGTTAACCGGAATCCTTTCATTTCTCGCTTATGATAATTTCAAAGCAGATCATGATTTCCGGGGCTGGCTCTTTACCGGATTAGCTGTGATGTTCTATTCAGGGAATGTATACGGCTCGGTTGCATCTACTCAAATATATAATGCTGGCATAAAATTTCATTTTGAAAATGAAGTAAAGATATATCTTAATGAAAAAAATTATTTCTTGAACAAGTATGATTTCTTAAATCGTTAAAATAGAATGAAGAAGTATCTAATATATATAGTTGTTTTATCATCTTATGTACTCGCACAGGATGATTTAAAGCGGCAGTTTGATTATGCAGATAAACTCCATTCAAACAGTTTGTTCTATGAAGCAATCACAGAGTACAAACGGCTTCAATTTTTTGATGAAGGCAGCACATATTCTTATCAAACAAATTATCGTATGGGATTATGTTATAAAGCCGGTGCTAAGCTCGATGATGCGGTTAAATATTTTTCGCTCGCTGAAAAATTCGCCCGGACCGACGAAGAATCATTCGATACGAAAACACAGGTTATACGAGTTAACATTCTCAGAAAGACTACCGGACGTGCATTGAAATTATTGGATGATTTGGAATCGGATTCTTCGTTCACCTCAAAGATCGATGAGATAAATTATTGGCGCGGCTGGGCATATATGTTTGCAGATGATTGGGAAAACGCAGCTTTGGCATTTGGAAAGATTAATCCATCTCACGAATTGAAAAGAAAGTGTGAAAATGTGCTAAACGAGAAATATTCTATAACTTTTGCTAAGATTATTTCATATATTTTACCGGGTGCAGGGCAGTTTTACATGGGTAATTATTTCTCTGGATTGTTATCATTGGGATGGAATGTACTGTGTGGTTTTTTAACCGTAGATTCTATACTTGACGACCGTATCTTTGACGGATTAACCCTCGGATCGCTCTTATGGTTGAGATTTTACCGGGGTAATATACAGAATGCGGAAAAATTTGCGATTCAAAAGAATTTTGAAATTGCGAATGAAACATTACGTTATTTACAAAATGAATATGTGGGATTAAAACCGTGAAATTGACCGAAGAAGAATTGAGGAAGATAGCGTTATCGGTTATAAATGAGATGGGTGAAAACGCTTCACCAGAATCGGTAAAAAAAGCGGTTGCTCAAGCTGTTGACAAAATAGAAGGGAATACAGATTCATTACCAAAACAGGAATCGCCTTCGGGAAGAATTATCCTGACCTCCTTTGGTTTGAATAGAGCAGGTGTTGTAGCTGCTATTACCAAAACTTTGAGCGAAACCGATTGTGATATTCAGGATCTTAGTCAAAAAATTATTGGTGATTTTTTTACGATGATTATGATTGTTGATATTTCATCTTCGAAAAAGAATATTAACGACATTCAAAAAGATTTAGGTAAAATAGAAGGGGAGATGAATATAAAAATCTTTGTGCAGCATGAAGATTTATTCAGACAGATGCACAGAATCTAGGAAATTTCCTATTTCCATCATAGCAAAGAAGATATGCCTTACGAATTTGATGAAATATTAAGTACGATAAAGATGACGGAAATTGAACATTTCGATATCCGTACGGTTACATTGGGGATAAGTTTAAGAGATTGCGTTGATAGAAATTTGGATGTTGTCAAGCATAAGATTTATGACAAAATATTGAGGTATGGGGAAAATCATGTTAAGTATGCAAAAGAAATCGAAATCCAGTATGGTGTTTCGATTGCAAATAAACGTATATCGGTAAGCCCAATCTCTATTCCATTCGATTCATTTAAACAGAATGATTTTGTTGAAATCGCAAAAGTGTTGGATAAAACGGCAGAGGAAATCGGAATCGACTATATAGCGGGATACTCTGCGCTTGTACAAAAGGGATTTACTCACGGCGAGCTGGAGTTTATAAAATCAATTCCATTGGCTTTAAGTCAAACACAAAGAGTCTGCTCAAGTATAAATGTTGCATCGACCAAGGCAGGCATTAACATGGATGCCGTCAATATGATGGCTGATGTAATAAAGAAAACGGCAGAATTGACTGCTGAAAATGATTCGATAGGCTGCGCAAAATTGGTTGTGTTCTGCAACGTACCTGAGGATAATCCGTTTGTGGCGGGAGCTTTCCATGGTATGTCAGAACCGGAGATAACATTGAATGTAGGTATTAGTGGACCGGGTGTTGTTTTAAATGCAATAAAAGAAGCAGGCCATGTAGACTTGCAGCAATTGTCCGAGGTGATTAAGAAAACAATTTTCAAAATTACACGTGCTGGGGAATTGATTGGGAAGAAGGTTGCCGAGAAACATGGAATACCTTTTGGGATTGTCGATATTTCGCTGGCTCCTACACCGGCAAAAGGGGATAGCATTGCCGATATTCTTCAAGCAATGGGAGTGGAAGACGCAGGTGCACCTGGAACAACAGCCGCATTGGCAATGCTTAACGATTCGGTAAAAAAAGCCGGATTGATGGCAAGTTCTTCGGTCGGCGGTTTGAGCGGTGCTTTTATTCCTATTAGTGAAGATGCCGGAATGATCCGTGCTGCAAAACAAGGTCATCTTACTTTGGAGAAATTGGAGGCAATGTCTGCTGTTTGTTCGGTTGGTTTGGATATGATAGCCATACCGGGCGATACTCCGGCTTCAACAATTGCCGGTATAATTGCGGATGAATGTGCGATCGGCGTCATTAATGATAAAACAACTGCTGTTAGAGTAATTCCAGCCTTCGGTAAAAAAGTAGGAGATGTTGTTGATTACGGAGGATTGCTCGGTCAGGCTCCGGTAATTGCTGTGAATAAACTGAGCAGTGAAAAATTTGTGTCACGAGGTGGAAGAATACCGGCACCGAGCAGAAGCTTGACTAATTAGTACATAATATAATTCAAATAAATAAATTGTTGGGAGGTTAAGATGAAAAACAAAGGATTAATGATCGGCTGCGGCGCTGGTGCCCTTGTGGTAGTTATTATTGTAGGTATTATAATGTGGGGTGTTGGTGTCTATAATAATATTGTCACTTCCGAAGAGAATGTAAACCAAACTTGGAGCCAGGTACAAAACCAATATCAAAGAAGATCCGATTTAATTCCGAACCTTGTTAATACCGTTAAAGGAGTTGCCGGTTTCGAAAAGGAAACCTATACGGCTGTAACCGAAGCCCGTGCAAAAGTCGGACAGATACAGATCAATGCCAACGATCTTTCTAATCCCGAATTGTTCCGTCAATTCCAAGCGGCACAAGATGGATTAAGCAGCGCATTGTCAAGATTACTCGTAACCGTTGAGAATTATCCCCAGTTGAAAGCGAACGAGAACTTCTTGCAATTACAAGCTCAACTGGAAGGAACCGAGAATAGAATTTCAGTTGAAAGAAGAAATTTCAACATGGCCGTTCAGAGTTTCAATACATATATACGAAGATTCCCGGCTAACTTTGTGGCTAATTTTTCGGGCTTCAAAGAAAAGCAATATTTCCAAGCAGCTCCTGGAACGGAAGAAGCTCCGAAAGTTGAATTCTAAAATTGCTTTTTAATCTCGGTGTTTTTTATGCTCATTGAGATTAGATATTTTACTATTTTTATGTGAAAAGGAAAGTGAATTAAGTAATGAGAAATATTTTTATTTATATATTTTTCTTTTTATTGCAAGTACAACTTGCAGCTCAACCTGAGATACCGCAGTTGAAAAATTATGCCAATGATTTTACTAACACTCTATCATCTTCAGAGTTGCGCAGGATAGACGATGGTTTAAGAGCCTTCGATAATAAGACCTCAAACCAGGTTGTTTTTTTTATGAATCGGAGTCTTGAAGATTATCCGCTTGAAATGTATACGTATGATGTTGCCGAAAAAAATAAGATAGGTACGAAAGAGCACAGCAACGGTGTTCTCTTTTATGTTGCGAAGAATGACCGCAAAATGAGGATTGAGTTTGGGTATGGTTTAGACGGTGCTCTCCCGGATGCACTTGCCAGTTCTATTTTACGAAATGAGGTGAAACCGTATTTACAGCAAGGAGACTTTTACAGCGGAGTTGTCTTGGGCTTGAATGCAATTATGTCCGCCATAGTTGGTGAATATACACGCAAAGACAGTGATGATGAAGAAGACAATAAAGGTTTTCCGCTTATTTACGTCATTATTTTTATTATAATCATGCTTCTATCAAGAGGAGGGCGCGGAGGAGGGCTCGGAACGCTTTTATTGCTGGGGACCCTGGGCGGTAGACGGTCCGGTGGCGGATTTGGTGGCGGAAGCTTTGGAGGCGGTGGTTTTGGAGGATTTTCGGGCGGGGGCGGCTCTTTTGGAGGCGGTGGTGCCAGTGGAGGCTGGTGAAAACTAAACTTTTTGTCCTATTTATCTTGTGCTTATTCCCTTCTTTTATTATAATTGAATGAGAGGTGGTAAAGATTTCAGAATGGATTGAAATTTGAATTATTCTGTAATCTTTGCTTGTGAGTTCAATTCTTGCATTTTTCAAAGAAAATTAAGTTTTCGATTAATAATACAGGAGTTTGATAATGGCAATAAGAATAACTGACGAATGCATCAACTGCGGTGCATGCGAACCTGAATGCCCGAATACTGCTATCTACGAGGGTGGAACGCAGTGGGAATTGGGTGGAAAAACCTTCGGAGAAGGAGATGCAGCTCCATCAGGCGCAAGCGGATTTTTTTCAGGTGACTTTTTCTATATTGTACCTGATAAATGTACTGAATGCGTTGGATTTCATGATGAACCGCAATGTGCGGCTGTTTGTCCGGTTGATTGTTGTGTACCGGATCCTAAGCATGTCGAAGGTAAAGACGTACTAATGAAGAAAAAAGATGATTTGGACAAATTGGGAAGGTAGTTTATTTTATAGGCATATGGATATAAAGCTGATTTGGAATTATTGAGGAGGACACAATTCGTGTCCTCTGTTATTTTAAATTGTTTTAATTTTATCGTTTGAGTTTGAGAATTGTTGTAATAGGAAAATGATCGGAAGGAAAACGCCCGTTGTAAGAATCCCGGATTATATCAGCACTGATTATTTCATAGCTGCCCAAAGAAAATATATAATCGATTTTATCACCTTCTTGATTCCCTTCGAAGCTATTGAATGTACCGACTTTGTTTTTATCCGGATGAATTTCCCTATATGTATCAGTAAATGTAAATGCGCTTGTAAAGTTTGGAGTAATCACTTCACCTTCAACAGATTCTCCTTTCAGAAATTTTACAGCTGGATTATTCTCTCCGGCATTGAAGTCCCCGGTTAGAACAACCGGGTCTTTATATTTTCTGTTTCGGATTTTATCGGTTACAAGTAGAATACTTCTTTCTCTAGAGATCTGTGAGATATGGTCTAGATGAACATTGAATGTGTAAAAACATTTTTTTGACGGTAGATCGTAAAATCTTGAAAAAGTGCAAATCCTTGTTATTTCATTTCCCCAGCTTTTTGAACCGGGTATTTCGGGTGTGTCCGATAACCAAAATGTTTCTGTTGTATCTGTGTCGAATCGGTTTTTCAAAAATAAGATTGCCGCATATTCTCCCCTAGTCTTACCGTCGTCTCTACCAATCCCGACCATGTCGTACTCACAAAGGGCAGATAATATTTCTTCAAGTTGAAAATGCAATACTTCCTGCAAGCAAAGAATATCGGGATGAAATCTTTTTATTATTTCAAATACTATATCTTTCCTAAAATCCCAGCTGTTTTCACCGTCATCTGCGGTGCCGTATCTTATATTGAAAGACATGATTTTAAATACGGAATCTTCATTTGAAGAAATTTGTTGTTGAGAAAAAATATTGCCTACGCTTAGCAGCAGTGATAATAAGAAATGACTAAGTAATTTTGTTTTCATGGTAATTACTCAATTCTTAACTTATAATAGGATTTTTTATTTATTATTTTATCGGCACAAAAAGTTAATTATCTTTAACCGGCAATATAATATAAATGACTATTCTGCAAAACAAACGGTAAGGATATGAAAATAGGAAAGTATAATCTTCATGTAATAGAGACTGGCACCTTTGGATTGGATGGCGGGGCAATGTTTGGGATTGTCCCGAAAATGCTGTGGGAAAGAACCAATCCCTCGGATGAGGAAAATAGAGTAACACTTTCAGGAAGATGTCTTCTTTTGGTAAGTGCTAAACGGAAGATTTTAATCGATACCGGCATAGGAACGGGCTGGGATAATAAATTTAATAAAATATACCGGATAGATCAGACAGAAAACACTCTTGAAAAATCACTGGATCGGTTGGATATCAAACCGGGTGATATAACCGATGTATTATTAACCCACCTCCATTTTGACCATGCCGGTGGTTCCATTAAATTTGAGAACGGTAAACCAATTCCTGCCTTCCCGAATGCTAAATATTTCATTCAACAAGAACAATTTAATTGGGCAATGAATCCTTCGGATAGAGACAGGGCAAGTTTTGTTAAAGAAAGGTTTGAACCTCTTAAAATTGAAGGTGTACTCGAATTGCTAGATGGAGAACAGCAAATTGACGATGAGATCGAAGTTATATTGTGCAACGGACACACACCTTCACAGCAGATATTTAAAATTTCAGATTCATCAAGAACTCTTCTTTATGCCGGTGATTTTCTTGCATTCTCGGCTCATGTTCCGCTGCCCTATATAATGAGTTATGATTTGCAGCCGCTTAAGACAATTGAGGAAAAAATGAAAATCCTGCCGAAAGCGGTTGATGAGGAATGGCTTCTGTATTTTGAACACGATCCCTACACCGTTACGGCGATAATAACTAAGACTGACAAAGGATTTGCAATCAAAGAAAGATTTACTTCATTATGATAAAATCGGAATTAGACGGCTTTAGTAAAGTATGTGCACTCAGCGATTTGAGAGATGAGCAGGGTAAAAGATTTTTTGTTGGTGATGTTGATATCGCAGTTTTTAAAATAGAAGATAATGTGTTTGCAGTTAGCAATGTTTGTCCTCATCAGCATACGGCTTTGATTTATTCCGGTTTTATTGAAAATGAATGTGTGGTGTGTCCCGTTCATGGGTGGAAATTCGAACTTAGAACCGGGAATATAGACAGAGGAGGGAGAGGTTTGCAGACATATCCGGTTAAAGTAATTGGTAATGATATCTACGTGAAAGTCCATAAAAAGGAATTAAATTGGTAATAATATTTAGCAAAGTGAATTTTAAACTCTGAGGGAAATGCAATTAACAAATGAAATAGTAATTGAAAAAGCAAAACTTCTGGGGTTTGATTTAATCGGATTTGCAAAAGCAGATGTGTTAACAGTTGAGATTGATCATCTTAAAGAATGGCTGAAAAGAGGGTATCATCACAAGATGAAGTATATGGAACGTAACCTTGAAAAAAGGGAAAATGTGAGAACCATATTACAGAATGCGGAGAGCGTTATATCACTTGCAAAAAATTATTTTACGGATGAACAGTATTCACTACAGAACGGCTTTGGCAAAGTGTCTAGGTATGCATGGGGGAAAGATTACCACCTAGTACTGTGGGAAAAGTTATACGAATTTATAGAAGATCTAAAGGAAATAGATCCTGAGTTCGGAGCTGTGAGTTATGTTGATACAGGTCCGGTGATGGATAAAGCCTGGGCGGTGAAGAGCGGAATCGGCTGGCTGGGTAAACATACGAATGTAATAACCAAAGAATTCGGCAGCTGGATATTTCTGGCGAGTGTTATTACTAGTTATAAGTTTGAACCAAAAACGCCTTCTGCAGATTTCTGCGGAACATGCGCTGTTTGCATCGATACGTGCCCGACAAATGCTATTGCAGAACAATATGTTTTGGATGCCGGACGGTGCATTTCGAATTTAACAATAGAAAACCGTGGTGAGATCTCTACCGAGTTCAAAGAAAAATTCGATAACTGGCTTTTCGGCTGTGACATTTGCCAGGATGTATGCCCCTGGAATAAAAAATTCTCTGAGGTAACGACAGAGAAGGAGTTTTTCCCACATGGAAATAAAGAGATTGAACTGAGTGAAATTATGGGTATGACACAAAACAAATTTAAGAAGAGATTTGCAGATAGTCCCATTAAAAGAGCAAAGTTAAAGGGGTTTAAAAGAAATGCTAAGTTTTTGAATGAATGATAGCGGAAAATTCCGGAAACCTTCGATGGAAAAATGAATCATATACTAAAAGAATTTGAATAAATTTGGAGAATCACGATGGCGGAGAATCATCACAAAGTAATAATAATCGGATCGGGTCCGGCTGGATTAACCGCAGCTTTATATGCTTCAAGGGCAAATTTGAGCCCCATTATTTTCGAAGGATTACAGCCCGGGGGTCAATTGACCATAACCACCGAAGTAGAAAATTTTCCAGGCTTTGAACATGGGATACAAGGGCCAGAATTGATGGATATTATACGTAAGCAAGCAACTAGATTCGGTGCGAAGACTCTGTTTAAAGAAGTAACCGAGGTTGATTTTTCGAAGAGACCTTTTGTTATTAAGTCCAACGATGAAATTTATACTGCAGATGCTGTTATAATCTCAACCGGGGCTACTGCAAAACTGCTTAATATAGAAAGTGAGAAAAAATATATGGGTTACGGAGTTTCGGCTTGTGCAACATGCGACGGTTTCTTTTATAAGGGCTTGAAAGTTTTTGTTGTCGGCGGTGGCGATTCGGCAATGGAAGAAGCGAATTATTTAACCAAGTTCGCTTCAGAAGTTACAATCATTCATCGGCGTGATGGATTTAGAGCTTCGAAAGTTATGATCGATAGAGCAGAAAAGAATTCTAAAATTAAATTCAAACTCAATTACGTTATAAAGGAAATTCTTGGCAAAGAGGAAAATGGGAAGAAATTTGTAACCGGAGCAATTTTACAGAATACTAAAGATGGATCTACGGAAGAAGTTCAAGTAGACGGTATTTTCATGGCGATCGGCCACAAACCTAACACTGATCTTTTTAAAGGGCAGCTTGACATGGATGAAACCGGTTATCTCATAGTTAAACCCGGTTCAACTTATACAAAGACCGACGGAGTATTCGCAGCCGGTGATGTAACCGATAAAACTTATAGGCAGGCAATTACTGCTGCGGGGATGGGGTCTATGGCTGCTATTGATGCTGAAAGGTGGATCGAAGCTCAAGAGTAGTTTGCTATTGAAGAGAGTTTAAAATAAAAAAGGTCGAATTTGCGTTCGACCTTTGCTTGTAATACATTGTTAATTATTTCTTCTTGCTGTTTCCGTTCTCTTTCATTTCATATTTCTTTGAAACAAAGAATGCGATGATCATCCCAAGTCCGGTAAATACGAAAATAGTTATTGCCGGCCAGCCGTCATCGTAACCATAACTGATATTTTCCAAATACATACCTAAACCAAGACCAATACCGAAACAAATCGTGATTATACCGGCTTTCAACATTGTGTAGGGATTTCTTTTGGTCTTAAGATAATCTACCATTTGTTCGTAAGACATACCTTTCTCTATCATGATCTGCTTTTCTCTTGATTTCAGATACAAATATGTAACCCAAATAATTCCGGTTACAAGAAAGAAAGTTACGGGAACTATAATTGCTACTGCCATGATATTCTCCTTTTATTGTTATCTACTAGTTTTGACTAAATTTTAAACCTAAAGGTTACAATTTTTTTTATGAACATTATTTGTCAAAATCGTTATTTTGCTTAAAAGCTATTGTGTCTGCATCTTTTGACCTAGATAACTACCGAGAAGGTTACAGATGCTTCCAATCTTTTTTTTGTAACCTAAAGAGTTATAATTTAGTCTAATTCATAGAATGAAAAATTTAAGCGATAGTGAAATTATAGAATCTGTAAAAAGAGGTAATCAAGCAGATTATTCTTTGCTTATAGATCGGTATAAAGATAGAGCCTTTTCATTGCTTAAGCGAATGTTGAAAGATCCGATGGATGCGGAAGAAGTATTACAAGATTGTTTTTTGAAAGCTTTTAATTCACTAAAGAATTTTAGACAAGATGCCAAATTTTCAACTTGGTTTTATAAGATTACATATAATACGGCATTGACAACTATAGCAAGCAAAAAAAGGCAGATAGAGAAGGAAATGTCCTCTATAGATGAACATTTCGATTTGGGAAAATATGATAATGAGATTTATTCGAAAGCTGAAAACGTTGAGCAATATGTTCTGAAAATGGTAGACAAATTACCGACGCGGCATGCACTTGTTTTGATATTATTTTATATTGACAGCATGTCGATGAATGAAATCAGTCAAGTAATGGGTTTGTCTTTGGTGAATGTAAAAGTTTTGTTACATAGGTCTAGGAATTCTCTGCGTGATTTATTATTGAAACATAATTATCAAGAGGAAATGGCATGAAAAAGATTACAGATGAAATATTAAATAAATTTGTTGATGAGGAACTTTCCGTAGAAGAACTCAATGAGTTAAAAGAACTCATCGCCCAAGATGAAGAAGCTCTGCGTTTATTAAAGGCACATAAATTTGCAGATCGAATTTTGCATAAGCTTTCCGTAACTCCCGCACCTAAAAATTTCACAGAAAGAGTTATGGATAAGATATACCTTCTTATGCCGGCCAAGCCCAGGAAAAATCATTTCTTTTACGGAGTGATTGGCACTTTTATTTTGGGTATTGTAGGTGTGTTTGTTTATATATTTTCGTTGCCTGCCTCCGAGCCCGATTCATCGAGCAAAACCGTTTCGATTATTAATGAAGCCCAAGAATTTATTGGGAAAAATGTCGGACGTTTCTCGTCATTTTTAAGTAACGATACTATTTTAATCGTCGGGAGTTTTCTTACCTTTATTTTATTGTTGGGCGGTTATTTTATGGTAAGCTCTCATAAGTCTTTCAAACAGAATATAGACAAGTTTATTCACTAATTAGAACTGCGATTTACACAGTCAAATTGCCTTTCAAAACAGCATTATCTATATTGACAACCGCATCAATTTAAATTTTTCTTCAATTAGTATTAAAAAATGAGCACAAAAGCGGGATTTGTTTCGATAATCGGTAAACCCAATGTTGGGAAATCTACATTGATGAATGCCCTGCTGGGTCAAAAACTTTCTATAATTACAAGTAAACCTCAGACCACAAGAAAACGTATCCTTGGAATTTTATCGGCGGAGAACTATCAGGTAGTTTTTCTTGATACACCGGGTATATTGAAACCGGAATATCTCCTGCAGGAGAAAATGCTGCAGTATGTTTTCAATTCAGTCAGAGATGCCGATATAATTTTATTTATAATAGATGTTAGGGATAATAGATTGGATACCGAAACTTTAACAGATAAACAGATTGGGAATATACTTAACAAATCGAAAGCAAAGAAAATTCTTCTGCTAAATAAAACTGATTTAGTAAACGACAGCGAAATAAAACGGGCACTTAATGAAATTGAGTTACTCCATATGTTTGATAAAATAATTCCGATTTCAGCTATTACAGGACATAATTTGACGCTGTTATTGGAATCAATTGTTGAATTACTCCCTGTACACCACAAGTATTTCCCGGATGATCAGGTTACCGATGAAACCGAAAGATTTTTTGTGTCGGAGATTATCCGTGAAAAAATTTTCGAATTGTTTCAAGAAGAAATTCCTTATAGTACTGAAGTAATTATCGAGGAATTCAAGGAGAGAGAGGGGAGGAAGGATTTTATTTCGGCAGTAATTATTGTTGAAAGGGACACACAAAAACCGATTATCATCGGGAAAGATGGGATTAAAATAAAAGAGCTGGGGCAAATAGCCCGGAAGGATATTGAGTATTTCCTAGAAAGACCGGTATACCTGGAATTGAGAGTTAAGGTTAGAAATAAATGGCGTTCTAGCCCTACTATGTTGAAGAATTTCGGATACATTTTGCGCAATGAATAAATTATCTCAAAATTACTCTCGAAAATATATTAGTGAAGGTGCACTCCTTTTAATGACGATTATCTGGGGAGGCACTTTTGTTATTGTAAAAGAATCTCTTCCTGATATTTCCTCGATGCTGTTCGTTGCTTTCCGCTTCGGTATTGCTTCTTTGGTGCTGCTGGTTGTGTTAATTAAAATGAAAAAAGTATTTAGTGCTGATTCTATAAAAGCGGGAATATTCCTCGGAGTAATTCTATTCCTTGGGTTTGCTACACAAACAGTCGGTTTAAAATACACATCGGCAACAAAATCCGGATTTATTACGGGATCTCTGGTTGTGATGGTTCCTATCTTTCAGACAATAATTTTTAAAAAAGCGCCAACAAAAGGAGCATTACTCGGAACGATTTTGGTTTTTATCGGAATTTTGTTTCTTTCCAGCGGGGAAGGTTCTATTTGGAATCTTCTTGGAGAATTAGGAAGGAATTTTAATTTCGGAGACTTTCTAACTTTGGTTTGCGCGGTTTTCTTCGCACTGCATGTTGTGTACATTGGCATAATTTCACCGAAGTATGATTTCCTTGAACTTGTGTTCTTACAAATTACAACTGCTTCGGTTCTCAGTTTTATTGCATCTTTTGTTTTTTCTTCACTTACAGTTGAACCTCTCCATGTTGAGCTTACCGGTAATTTAATTTTAGGATTATTATATACATCGTTGCTGGCGACTTTGCTGAATTTAGGTTTACAGACACGGTTTCAAAAAGAAGTTAGTCCCACTAATGCCGGCATAATCTATTCCTTCGAACCTATATTTGCCGCAATTTTCGCTTTCTTTGTATTGAGTGAAAAAATTACTAATTTTGGTTTCATTGGTTGTGCACTGATTTTTTCAGGTTTACTAGTCTCTGAGCTTTACGACAATCTAACTAAACAAAATGGAAGCGAAAGAATACCGGGCTGAAATATTGGCAGGCGGATTGGTTCAAGGTGTGGGCTTCAGATATTATGTTTATCGTAATGCAGTTCAATTGGGATTAAAAGGATATACGAAAAATTTATACACCGGAGAGGTGCTAACGGTTGTTGAAGGAGAAAAACATTTGATCGAAGATTTATTTCAAAGAATAAAAATCGGCCCGAGTTACGCCGATGTAAAAAAGCATTCCATCAAATGGAGTGAATCTAAAAATGAATTCAAGGCGTTTGAGGTAGGTTATTGAAACAGAAAATCAGAACTGGATTCGGATACGACGTACACGCTTTTGCCGAAAATCGTAATTTGATACTCGGTGGAGTGGAAATACCCTTTGAAAAAGGCCTGAAGGGGCATTCAGATGCAGATGTTCTTATACACGCCGTATGCGATGCATTATTGGGCGCACTGGCTTTGGGGGATATCGGTAAGCATTTTCCCGATACCAATCCCAAATGGAAAGATGCAGACAGCAAAATCTTCTTAAAGGAAATAAATAAACTCGTTCATGAAAACGGTTACGTGATAAACAATATAGATTCTACAATTGTACTTCAAAGACCGAAGATAGCACCGTTTATTGAAAAGATGAGAACTAATTTTTCCAATATTTTAGGTCTTGGTATTGATCAAATCTCCATTAAAGCTACAACCTCCGAAGGAATAGGTTTTGTCGGACGCGGGGAAGGTGCCGCGGCATTTGCAAGCGTATTAATTATGTCGAAAGAGAATTAATGTTAGAGCAGATTCTTTCCTATATGAGCACCGTCGATCCGGCATTGATCTATGCCATATTATTCTTTTTTGCCTTCATTGAAAATGTTTTTCCGCCCTCGCCGAGCGATGTGGTAGTTGTAGTTGGTGCTTCGTTGATTGCTTCTACATCACTTACTTTTATTCCTGTGCTTGTGATTACAAGTTTGGGTAGTGCTTTGGGATTTATTCTGATGTATTATGTAGGATATTTCTTTAGCGAAAAATTATTACGTACCGGTAAGATAAAATTTATCTCAAAAGAAGCTCTTGCAAAAACCGATTCCTGGTTTGCGAAGTACGGGTACAAATTAATTTTAGTAAATAGGTTTCTCCCCGGTACAAGATCGGTGATAAGCTTTTTCTCCGGCGTTTATGTATTGGATGTAAAAAAGACTTTTTTGTTTGCATCCGTCAGTGCATTTTTATGGAATATAATTATTGTCTTTCTCGGACTGCAGGTGGGCTATAATGTTCAAAAGATAGATTATTATTTGACTACTTATTCAAATATTGTTTTAGCAGTCACTTTGTTGATTTTGTCGGTACTTATAATCAGATATTTTCTGAGAAAGAAAAGAGTGAAATAAATTGAGATTATTCGGGAAACGTTTAAAAGAAGTTTTAACACCGGAACAGCGAAAGCAAAGGAATCAGCACCGTTTGCTCGCATTAGCAGGCGGAATACTTTTAGGACTTTCATTCCCCCCGATTCCGTTTCCGTATCTCATGTTTACTGCGCTTGTTCCTTATTTTATTGTATTGGAGCAAAGGAAAGGACTCGCCGAGATTAATCGTATAACTTACTTGATGGGATTCGTATTCAGTCTGATAACTATTTATTGGGTAGGAAGCTGGTCGAAGGAAGCGGATCCGTTTCTGATGATCGCTGGTGGAGCTTTGCTGTTTTTTAATCCTACACTTTTCTTGATACCATCGACGCTGTATTATATGGCAAGGAAAATATTCAACGCAAGAGTTGCACTTATCATATTCCCACTTTTTTGGGTGACTTACGAATATGTTTACGGAATTACCGATATAAGGTTTCCATGGCTGATTCTTGGACATGGACTATCATACTTCCATTTTTATATACAGATTGCAGACATAATCGGCGCATATGGATTGACGGTTCTAGTCTTGTTAATTAACATCTCTATTTACATTACATATGCTTCATACCGCGATTATCGCAAAGTAAATGTTGTTACATTGAGTGCGGCAATTCTTCTTTTTATTATTCCTCTGGTATACGGAGTTATTAGGGTAAGTAATTTTCAGATGACTTCTAATAAAGTTAATGTAGGACTCGTGCAGCCGAACTTTAATCCGTGGGATAAATGGGGAGGTGGAAATTTATCAGAGCA
>CAZKNM010000030.1:27584-27950 GCA_964554135.1 uncultured Melioribacteraceae bacterium | reverse complement strand
AAATATTCTATTCAATGAACCTTTAACAAATTTTGCTAACCTACCCAATTTCATAAAAGAAAAAAAAATTAATGCTGCTTCCGTAACCATTGTTTCCGACGGTATAATAACAGACGGTACTACACCGGTATATGAAGCAGAAAAATTAGGGATGCCGATTTACACAATTGGAATCGGAGATACGCTTCCGCGAAAGGATGTTGAAATTAAGGAGGTTCTATTCAACGAATATATCTATGAGGAAAAACCAACACAAATTTCCGTTTCAGTATATAATAAGGAATTCGCAAACGTTCCAGTTAAAATTTCGCTCATAGAAGAATCTCGAACCTTGGATAGTAAAGACATACGATTAGCGAAATCCGG
>CAZKNM010000030.1:0-27540 GCA_964554135.1 uncultured Melioribacteraceae bacterium | reverse complement strand
CCCCTATCAGCCGGTACCCATAAATTGAAAGTTGAAATTACAAAACTTCCGAGAGAGATAACCACGTTTAATAATTCAAAGACTTTTGTTGTCGAGGTACTAAAAAGTAAGTTAAAAATTTTATTGGTTGCCGGGGCTCCATCCCCGGATGTTTCCTTTATTATTAACAGTATTAAATCTGATCATAATTTAACTATATCATCGGTCATAGAACTATCTGGCGATACATTCACTGAATCAAGCAGCGTAGAAGAAAGAATTACCAATGCCGATATTCTTTTTCTGATAGGTTTTCCGGCTAAGACTTCTTCTGAAAGTCTTATTGGTAAGGTTAATGAAGCAATCGTAAATCAACAAATACCTTGTTTTATCTCCTTGGGGACTAATATTGATTTTAATAGATTAAAAGCGATGGAAGACAATTTGCCGTTTTATGTCAAAAACATTTCGGAAGATTTTATTCAAGCACAACCGGTTGTTACATATGTTGGAAATGGCTTATTAAAAAACAGCTCAACGCAATACCCAAGCGAGTGGAATAAATTGCCCCCTGTTCTTATAAGCGGGACAGAATTTCTTCCTAAGTCCGGCAGCGAAACTGTTTCTGAAATCAAAATAAAAAACGTTACGGTGGATAAACCTCTTATCATTACTAATAAAACCGGTTCAAATAGAAGCATAGCTCTTCTGGCAAAAGATATTTGGCGGTGGAAACTGCAAATGTCTAGTGACAAGTCACACATCTTCGATAGCTTCATTTCGAATTGTATCAAATGGCTGAATACATCGAGTAAGCAGAAACAATTCAATTTGAAAACAACAAAGAAAATATATACAGTCGGCGAAACGGTAGAATTTATTGCACAAGTTTATGATGATATTTTCAATCCGGTAGACAATGCTGAAGTCAATATAAAATTAGCAAACCAGAATAATTCTTATTCTGTTAAATTGAATGCGGTCGGCAATGGATTATACAGCGGCACTTTCGAGACGGGAATAAAAGGAGATTACAGATTTGAGGGAAGCGCAATCCTTAACAATAAAAAAATAAGCAGCGAAGTAGGATATTTCAGCATCGGCGATACTGAAATTGAAAAAATAAATTTGCAGATGAACAAAGATTTATTACTTTTATTAGCCGGTTTAAATAACGGGCAGTATTCTTACGGAAGAGTTTGGTTTCAAACATACAAGAATCGTTCACGACACGGGAGTTGAATTTATGGTCAAGCGAATTTTCTCTGTTCCTTCTCATTCTCCTTTTCACATCCGAATGGTTTTTAAGGAAGAGATTTGGAATGATATAAAACCAATGTAAAATCAAAATGGATGAAGTTAAAATGCCTTTCATGACTTGGACAGAAAATGACTCTGTAAATGTTAAAATAATTGATCACCAACACCGAGAGATTATCAGTATAATTAATGAACTACACTCTCTGCTTAACTCCAACGATGCGCAGAAAATATATTCATTGACAAATAAATTATATGAGTCATTAAAAATTCATTTTCAGACAGAAGAATATTTTATGACTGAGCACAATTATCCGGGATATATTTCACACAAACTTGAACATGACAGGTACAAAACGAAAATATCTGATTTTAAAGAATCCCTTGAGAAAGGGAAAATTGTTCTCAACCTGGAAATATTTAATTCATTAAAGAAATGGTTTTATAACCACCTTGAATTGAACGACAAAAAATTGGGTAGGTTCTTAACTTCTCAAAATCTTATTTAATTTAACCTAACAGGGATAATATGGGGTAGCTTTATCACTTTTCGATTTTTTCCTTCCGAGGTTATGTTCATTTTGCGGTCAAAACCTCTTGCCAAATGAAAACATTCTATGTTCTGATTGTAAGCAGAATATTAAGATTGTAGATAGAGATCGACTATCTGAAGAGTACGACCGTAAATTCAAGAGTGAAAAAATCATCAGTGATTTCGCCTCCTTATATATATTTGAAAAAGATCTGCAGGTTCAACAAATGATACATGAGTTAAAGTATGGGAATAAATTTAGAATCGGACTTTATTTAGGGAAAGAAATTGCTCTTATTCTACGGAGTAAAATTTCCGCATGGAAACTGGATTTTATTATCCCAGTTCCTCTTCATACTTTAAAGAAGGCTGAGCGCGGATATAACCAATCGTATTTTATTGCCAAAGGCATTGGTAAAGAATTATGTTATTCAGTTAGACAGAATTTATTGAGTAGAAAGAGATTTACAGAGACCCAGACAAACTTAAATGCTGCCGAAAGAAAAGAAAATATCCGAGAAGCATTCATAGTGAGAAATAAAAGCAAAATAGAAAACGCAAGGATTCTGCTCGTAGATGATGTCATCACAACAGGAGCAACTATTAGTGAATGCGGAAAAGTATTGTTGAATAATGGTGCGGAAAAAATATTCGTTGTTTCTGCGGCTATTGCTAAATGATCACATTCGATCGGGAGCGTTCACACCTAAAACAGACAGACCATTCTTTAGTATAACCTGTACAGCAACGGCTAACGCAATTCGAGCTTCAGCCAATTTTTTCTCGGAACCGATTATTCGGCAATCCGTATAAAATTTATGGAATACAGCAGCAAGTTCTTCAAGATAATTTGCTATTCTGCTCGGCTCAAAATTCTCAGCACTGAATATTAATATATCTTTGAACGAATGCATTTTCTTTAAGAGATCTTGTTCCGATTCTGATGACAATAATTTCATGTTATTCACCGATATTTTTAATCCCTGCTCTTCCGTAACTTTCAATATAGAAGAAATACGTGCATGCGCATATTGAAGATAAAACACGGGATTCTCATCAGATTGCTTCTTCGCCAGATTTATATCAAAGTTCAAATGACTCGATATATTTCTCATTATGAAAAAATATCTTACGACATCACTGCCGACTTCATCAATTAATTCATCAAGTGTAATAAAATTAGCTTTGCGCGTGGACATTTTAACTACTTCACCTTTATCCATTATAGTAACAAATTGGTGAATGAGAACTTTAATTTTTCCGGAATCATATCCGAGAGCTTTTACCCCAGCAAGTACATCCGGATATGTTGCACTATGATCGGAACCGAATAGGTCTACCATCAAATCATAACCACGATCAAATTTTGTTAGATGATAAGCAATGTCCGGTAATCGGTAAGTTGGTTCTCCGGTCGATTTAACGATCACTTTCGCTTTATCATCACTGCCTATCTTATCAAACCTAAGCCATACTGCTCCATCCTTTTCATAGGATAGATTTCTTTTTTTAAACTCATTTAGTACAAAATCTATATTACCATTATTGTATAAACTTTTTTCATTATAAAAGATCTTAAAAGCAATTTTTACTCTTTCAAGTGTTTTTCGGATATCAGTAAAAATTATTTCTTCGGCTGTTTCCTTAAAGATGCCCTCAGGTAATTCATCTTTTAACTTATCTCCATTTTTCTCCAATAAAGTCTTTGCAATATCAATAATATATTCTCCTTGATAGTAATCCTCCGGGAAATCATTTTTATCACCAAGTAATTGTAAATAGCGCAATCGTACCGAATCACCAAGGACACGCATCTGTCTTCCCGCATTGTTGAAATAATATTCACGATCCACTTCATATCCAATCCACGCCAGCATATTTGCAACGGTATCACCAATTACGGCATTCCTGCCGTGCCCTACGGTTAACGGTCCAGTTGGATTAGCAGAGACAAACTCAACATTGGCTTTTTTACCTCTATACTTATCAGATTTACCAAATCTATTGCCCTGTTCAATAACATCCTTAACTATACCGGTAACAAACTCAGGAGTGAAAGTAAAATTGATAAATCCCGGACCTGCAATTTCTACCTTAGAAAGTATATTGTTATCTACATTCAAAGCTGCAATAATTTCCGCGGCAATATCGCGAGGATTTCTTTTAAGTTGCTTAGTTAAAAGCATAGCAACATTTGTAGCATAATCTCCATGAGAAGCAATATTCGGGACGTCAAATACCGGCGTAACTTCTTTAAGATATTCTAACTTCTCTGATGCTTCATTGAATATTTTTATCAAATGATTTTTCACATAATCCTCTGAATCAAATATGGAACAAGTGAAATATTCTCTTATTTGGATTTAGCAGGTTCATCTTTTACCTCCGTGGATGGAGCGTCTCCCCACAGCTTTTCCAAATTATAATAAATTCTGGCCGGAGCACGGAAAATGTGTACTACAACATCAAAATAATCCAATAAAACCCAGTTAAGTGTATCATATCCTTCTTTGTGAAAACATTTTATACCTTCATCGTTTAATTTTTTTTGAACCTCATCTGCAATAGCTTTTACCTGAGTATCGGAATCGGCTGAGCAAATAACAAAATAGTCTGCAATACTTGAAATTTTTCTTAGGTCGAGAATTTTTATTTCATACCCCCTCTTTGAAAGGATTGATTCGCATATTTTTTTTGCAAATGTAAGTGAATTCATTTTGGATTCCCGGCTTTTAATGGTAATAATTCATGATAGTCTTTACCGATCACAATAGATACATCAAGAAAATAATCGTCATTTAACTGCTGTATAATATTTCTTTCATTCACACCTAAGGCTTTCGCAACTTTCTTAGCATTTGCCATATTACCGATTCTTTCAATCACTAGAGTTTCGATTACATCAAAGGAAATATAATTACCGGTATTTACAACATCAAAATTTTCATTTCTCAAAAAGTCGGTGAAGCGGTCTGCAATACCCGATACACCACAACCGTTCATTATTTCCACTTGAATTATTGCCGATGGGACTTCTTTGGAAAGCTGAGCCGAATCTGATTTTTCTATACCTGTCACTTTTACGAACACCGAATACATCAAGTAGATTATCAAAGCAACAAGAAAAAAGATAATAATATTCAGCAATAAATTGATCGTTGACGTCTTAGTATCGACTTCTCTTTTATGATTATAGTTCGATAGGGTAATTTTGCCACCTATTATGAATTACTAAGAAAAAAAGAGTTGAATAAATATATCGACAAATTTAAGAAAATATATCCTTATTTATCAAAAGATATACCTTCATCAATTCCCAACATGTAAAATGGTGAGTTATTATAATACGGTGTGTAATATCCTGCGGGAATTTGACGATATTCAATGCTGATGAAAAAATTATCGGATGGTTTGTAATTTAACTGGGCACGACTGAGATATAAACCATTAATTCGGTTTGTAAATTCTTTACCCAGCGAGTTATAAGGTGAGTTAATAATGCTTGCATCCAATCTCAAGTTAAACTTTTCATTAAACTTATAAGATAAACTGCCGGTATACACACCAAGAGCTATACTGTTCTTCCCTGAAGCCATAAAAGACATATCTACAGAGTGTCTTATTTGCAAATTATTTGGATCGATAAAACCCAAGATAAAACTGGAAGGACTATTATTCACTATCCCGTTTAATATATTCACCGGTTTCTTTAATTCTTCTTTAAACTGTGCATAACATAAACTAGTTGTGAATAGCAGTACAACTACGAATATTTTTTTCATCTTGAACCTCACCTAAAAAACAATAAATATTTAACAATAACATACAAAAAAAGTTTCTTTATCTATTATTTAAAAACATAGAATTGTTTATGAACTAAGAACTCGTTAAGCTTGAATAGATTCAATCCTTTACCTTTGCAATCATATCAATTTCCACAGCCGCATTTAAAGGAAGTTCATTCACTCCGACAGTGCTTCTTACATGTTTCCCAACTTCACCGAAAACTTTAACGAGAAAATCGGAAGCTCCGTTCGCCACCTTTGATTGATTAATAAATCCATCTGTACTATTTACAAAAACGTTAACTCTTATAATCCCTTCGATCTTATCTAAATTCTTTATAAGTGATTTAATCACTCTAAGACAATTAACAACACATAACTCCGATGCTTTTCTACCATCTTCTTCGGTCAGATCCTGCCCGATTTTTCCGGTATACTTTACTTTCCCGTCAGACAACGGAATTTGACCAGCTGTAAAAATAAAATTCCCTTCCTTAATCGCGGGCACATACATAGCAACCGGTGCAGGTAAATCGGATATTTCATATCCAAAACTTCGTATTTTTTCTTCAATCATATTTAATACCTTGATGTATATTGTCTAATAGTAAATATAATTTATTTTACGCCGAATTTAAATTCCAATTTTGTCTTGTGATATAAAACGACATTAATAATCATCTATCACTCCCGAAAGTTTGGATAGATGCATTTATCTGTTTAATTTTGTAAAAAATCTAACGAGGAATTATGCAGATGGAAAAATTTCAAAATCTTGTTGAAATAATGAAAAAGTTGAGAAAAGAGTGTCCATGGGATGCCGAACAGACAAATAACTCGATTAAAGCAGCTACTATCGAAGAAACTTATGAACTCGTCGAAGCTATCGATGAGCGTAACTACGAAGAAATGAAGTGCGAACTTGGGGATTTACTGTTACATATCGTGTTTCACTCCGTTATAGCAGAAGAAGAAAAACGATTCACAGTGAATGATGTTATAGACTGTATAACAGAAAAATTAATAAGACGCCATCCCCACATTTTCAGCGATTTAAAAGTCAACGGTACAAAAGATATCATGAAAAACTGGGAGAGTATAAAACTAACAGAAGGAAGAGAGTCGATTGTTGATGGTGTTCCAAAAAATCTCCCATCTCTTCACAGAGCTTTCCGCATTCAAGAAAAGGTATCTAAAATCGGCTTCGATTGGGACAAAAAAGAAGATGTTTGGCAAAAAGTAGTTGAAGAAATAAATGAGATGCACGAAATAGAGAAACAGGGCAACAACGACGCTCTGGAAATGGAATTAGGAGATGTGTTTTTCGCTCTAATAAATTATGCCCGATTCTTAGGTGTTAATCCTGAAAATGCTCTGCGTAAAACAAACGAGAAATTCATCAAACGATTCAAATATATTGAAGAAAAGTTAAGGGAAAATGGCAAGAACATTTTAGAATCAAACCTTGAAGAAATGGATAAGTATTGGGAGGAAAGCAAGACACAACTTTAGTTCTTCTTGTTACCGTTGTCAAATTTTTCGTAAGCGTTGATAATGTCCTTGACGAGTTTATGACGCACCACATCTCTTTTATCGAAGTAGACAAAACCAACTCCATCAACTTTCGCAAGTATCTCTTGAACCTGAACTAGCCCGCTTTGATTTCTAGAAGGTAAATCTATCTGCGTAATATCACCTGTAATGATTGCTTTTGAATTAGGTCCGAGGCGTGTAAGGAACATTTTCATTTGTAATGTAGTAGAGTTTTGTGCTTCATCTAAAATTACATAAGCATTATTAAGCGTCCGACCTCTCATATATGCTAAAGGTACAATTTCAATCAAACCTTTTTCAATATTATTCCTCAATTGATCAGATGGAAGCATATCCTGAAGCGCATCGTATAGCGGTCTCAAATACGGGTCAATCTTTTCTCTGAAATCACCAGGCAGGAATCCCAAACTCTCCCCGGCTTCTACTGCTGGGCGTGCTAAAATTATTTTTTTAACCAAACCCTTTTTCATGGCTGCAACCGCATAGGCAACTGCAAGAAATGTCTTGCCCGTTCCAGCCGGACCAATAGCAAAACAAATATCATTAGTCTTTACAATTTCAGTATAAGTAAATTGGTTTGGTGTTCTTGCTTTAATTACTTCACGCTTCGTGTAAAGAATTATATTATTATAATCTCCGTTACTTATTATCTCCTTTCCTTGAATACTTAAATCGATAATAGTAGTCACATCGCTTCCTTGAAGTTTCCCAGTCGTATTAAGAACATAAATCATTTCTTTAAATACTTTCTCGACGGTTTCCACTTCCTCGTGGACACCTTTTATATAAACATTATCCCCGCGAACAGTGATAGAGGTATTAAATCTTTCTTCAATCAATTTTAAATTGGAGTCATTATATCCCAATAAAGGTAGGAAATCCACATTCTCTAATTTTAATATTTTTTCTACCTGCGTATTAACCTCCGAAAATATTAAAAGCCCTCTTCAAACTTTTGAAAAGGGCTTTTATATTAAGTAAAATTCAACACTGTAAAGTAAATTATCTGAATCGATTATCCTTGCGTTGGAGGAGCAGGCTTGTAGTTTCTTCTAATTTTATCGTAATGAGCCTTTTCCTCTTCTGTTAAGTTGGGAATTTTAAATACTTGTTTCGGATATATCAAATCAGGATTCTTAATTTGATCTCTGTTGGCTTTATAAATTTTCGGCCATGCGAAAGGATTATCATAATGTTCTTTTTTCTTGGCAATATTCCACAAGCAGTCACCTTTAACTACAGTGTACATTATTTCTTTCGGTTTCTCTTCCCATGCATCGAGTTTCCTCTGCAGCTGGTTGTGAACTTTATCGAAGAATTCCGGAAGTGCACTGATTTTATTCATCTTCATCGCATCTAATTCTGCTTGTCTATCGGCTTTAGGAGATATTTTATTATCAATCTTCTGAGTAAGAGCATTTAATTGAGTTCTGAAATTATCAACATCTGCTTTTGTTGCACCGACAATTGCATAAAGTTCATCTAAACAATCTGCGTAAGGCTGCAAACCGGCGTCGGTAGCCTTTAGATCAGCTACTTCTGTTTGAAGTGTTTTTAATTCTTGATTTAATTCGACCTTCTTGGCCGTCAGTCTGTTAATTTCGTTTTGCCATTCTTCTTGTGTCATTTCTTTTCTTTGAGCAAAGATTGTTACAGAGAAAAACAGCAAAAGCAATAAAGCGCTAGTAAGAGTTTTATAATTTTTCATTTATTTCCTCCGAATTTAATTAAACTTTTTTAGTAACCCATTGTCTTAAGATTCTTCTGGGCTTCAGCTTTGTCTTTTGCGCATTGTTCTAATTTTGCGTTCTTCTCGGCTATTTGTCTTTCTAAGGCAGTTTTTTCACTTTTCAGAGAATTAACCTCTTTCTCTAAGGCATTGACTTCTGCTCTCAAAGCTTCCAACGCTGCCATTTCCTCTTCGCTAACGCCGCTACAACCGGCAAATCCTATCGTTCCAGCAATGAAGAGTACCGCAAGTGCGGAATTGAGGAGCTTCTTAAAATTCATCATTTGATTCCTCCTTTTTATAAGTGATGTGTTTAGAAAAATTGAATTAGGTAAATATATAAATATTTTTTATAAAAACTACACTCAAACTGCGTGTTATACTAATTATATAATTTTTCGTTCCACCATACTGGTATATTTATCCCCTGCAATTATGATATGATCAAATACTTGGATATCTAGAATCTTTCCCGCTTCAATCATCTTTTTCGTAACTGTAATATCTTCATTGCTCGGTTCCGGATTTCCACTCGGATGATTGTGTAACAATATAATATTTGCCGAATTATTGTCAATAGCAACTTTGAAGACCTCTCTAGGATGCACAATACTAGCATTCAAACTTCCAACTGATATTATTTCATTTTTTATTATTTTATTCGATGAATTCAAACAAATCACCATGAATTTTTCCTTCAGTTCATCTCTGAAGAGAGGAATAAAAATTTCTGCTATGTCACCAGGAGATGTAATTTTTGTGCTTGAAAATAGTTTATCCTGGTATAGTATTCTTCTTGAAATTTCAAATGCTGCCATTAGCGCTGCAGCTTTGTCTTTACCAATTCCAAATTCCTTTGTGAGAGATTCAATTGATTTTGCTGCCAAAGCACTCAAATTTTTATGCTTTTGAATAAGTTCCTGTGCAATTAAAATTACAGATTTTCCCTTGCTCCCGGTTCTTAATAAAATTGCCAGTAATTCTGCATCTGTTAGGTTATGCGAACCTCTAATGTATAGTTTTTCCCGGGGCCGATCATCTGGAGGAAGTTCTTTAACTTTCAACCTATTCTCTATACTGTTATTCGCATAGAGAATATACAAATTTTAATTAAATTAATGCAAACTTAAATGGGCTCTATAAAATTAATCCGAGCAGCATTTAGTCCTTCCTTCAAGTGCCATTTTATTTTCAGGATTTAGTTTCAAGGATTCATCAAAGAAGAATGCTGCATCTTTTAATTTATTTGTATTTAGGCAGGTAAATCCTAAAAGAGAATAGATTTCCGAACTTGATCTTGAATATCCGATACATTTACGGAGATAATATTCTGCTTTCTCAAATTCACCGATCTTGAAAAAAATCTTTCCAGCCCATTCAAACGCAATTGCATCCTCATCATTTAATGATAAAGTCTTTTTTACTGAATCATTTGCATGATAGTACATCTTTTTTTGATAATAAATAATTGCCAAAGTCAGATGAACTTCGTAATTAAAGCCGAATAATTTTTCGGAATTCCTAGCGGCTTTAAGAGCTTCGTCATACAGTTCCATCTCGGAATTTACTTTGGCAAGGTATAAATATGCTTCTGGAAGCAAGTCCGATTTTATATTTTTTTTTATGATAGATTCAAAATTGATTTTCGCAATCTTATAATTATTTAAGTAAAAGTTTGCTATGCCGAGTAAAAAATATATTTCATTGTGCAACTCAACAGGTAATGAAGATAAAACGTCCAAAGCTTCTTCGTAATAAGAATGTCTGATTAGAAAGTGTCCGAAAAATTTTCTAACATTATCATCCTCGGGTTTTTCATTAAGATATTCCTCCAAAACATTTGCTGCAGCACGGAAATTATTCAACTGTTCATAAATTCCCGATATCCGAATGCAAGCAGTTCTCCGGATTTGATTTTCTTTTAAAAGAGGTTTTAACACCTGAACAGCATGCAGAAGTTTACCTTCTTTCTCATAATCAAGCGCTGTCTTGAGTTTATACTCTAATTCATTCATTTTCTCTCATTCCCATTCAATAGTGGAAGGTGGTTTAGAACTAATATCGTACACTACTCTATTGACACCGTGTACCGATCGAATAATTTTATTCGACACACTTTCCAGAAAATCATTTTGAAACCGGTACCAATCTGCTGTCATTCCATCGGTCGATGTAACTGCTCTTAAAGCTACTACATTCTCATAAGTTCTTGCATCCCCCATAACACCTACGGTCTGCACCGGTAAAAGTACGGCAAAAGCTTGCCAAATATCATCATATATCCTGCCAGCAATAATTTCTTTTATAAAAATTTCATCTGCTTCACGCAGTACTTCCAATTTATCCCTTGTGATTTCTCCCAAGATTCTAACAGCTAACCCAGGTCCGGGGAACGGATGACGAGAAATAAAATCTTTAGGTAATCCAAGTTCTCTTCCTAATACTCGTACTTCATCTTTGAATAACTCTCGAAAAGGTTCAATTAAAATCAAGTTCATCTTCTTAGGCAATCCACCAACGTTATGATGAGTTTTTATAGTTGCAGAGGCACCTTTCACCGATACTGATTCAATTACATCCGGATACAGAGTCCCTTGAACTAAGAACGCTGCGTCTTTTATTTTACCTGCTTCTTCTTCAAACACTTCGATGAATGTGTTACCGATTATCTTTCTCTTCTTTTCGGGATCGAAAATCCCTTTGAGACGTTCTAAGAATTTACCTGATGCATCAACATGAATAAGATTTAAATTGTAATTTTTCTTAAACATATCTACGATGTCTCTGCTTTCATTCTTACGCATAACACCGCTATCGACATGAATGCAAGTAAGTTTATCCCCTATTGCTTCATTTAGCAGTACAGCAGCGACTGAGGAATCCACACCACCGCTTAATGCACATATGGCTTTTTTAGAACCAACTTTATGTCGAATTTCCTTAATACTTTGTTTAATAAAATTCTTCGGTGTCCAGCTAGGTGAGCAGTTGCATATTTTAAATAGAAAGTTTTCTATTATTTTTTTCCCTTCAGCAGTATGAGTGACTTCGGGATGGAATTGTAATCCGTATATTTTCTTTTCTTCATTTGAGATTGCACAAATAGGAGAGTTCTCCGAACTAACATCAATTAGAAAATCTTCTGGAATTCTTTTAACTAAATCTCCATGACTCATCCAGACTATCGACGAATCACTTAGCCCACTCAGTAATCGCGATTTATGTGATAACCTTATTAGAGTTTTTCCGTACTCTCTATTATGTGCCGATTCTACCTTACCATTAAAACCCAATGCTATTAATTGAAGTCCGTAACAAATACCTAAGATCGGAACACCTAAATTAAAAATCTTGTTATCAATTGCCGGAGCGTCCTTATCGTAAACACTCATTGGACCGCCCGAAAGTATAATCCCATTTGGTTTAAGAGCTTCAATTTTTTCAATGGGGAAATTGTGCTGTTGAATTTCAGAATAGACTTTACTCTCTCTAATCCTGCGGGCAATTAACTGGGTATACTGGGAACCGAAGTCCAATATTAAAATCTGCTCGGAGTGTTCCATTTAGATTATTAAAAATTACTTATTATGCTTATTTAAAATGAGCGACTCTTCTTCATTCTTTCAAATAAAACAAAAGACAAAATTCACTTCATAAATTTTGTCTTTCATAAACATCATCTATTAAATCAACGAAAAAATTTTATTCAATTTAAATTAGCAATTATTAACAGAAACTACTATTCCCCAATTTGAGCCTTATAAGCAGTAGCATCCATCAAGTCTTTCAAATCAGCCATATTTGTAATTTCCACTTTTATCAGCCAGCCATCTCCATAAGGATCCGAATTAATTACCTGGGGTTCATCGATAATTTTTGAATTTATCTCTTTTATCTTTCCGTTGCATGGTGCATATAAGTCGCTTACGGTTTTAACGGCTTCAATTGTTCCGAAAGACTCACCAGAAGTTATCTCGCTTAGATCCCCACTTATATCAATAAACACTATATCTCCCAACTCACTCTGGGCATAATCAGTTATACCGATTGTTCCGATATTTCCGTCGATTTTAATCCATTCGTGTTCTTTTGTGTACTTTAGATTATCAGGAATATTCATTTTTCACCTCTTTTAGTTTTCATGTGTAAATCTATAAAAGATGTATCATAATTTCCTTCCAAAAATTTCTCATTTTCCAAAACCATTTTATGGAAAGGTATAGTAGTTTTGATTCCATCAACAGAGAATTCCTCGAATGCTCTCCTCGCACGTAAAATGCTGTGCTGCCTATCCGATCCCCAAATTATTAGCTTTGCAATTAAGGAATCGTAATATGGTGGAATTACATATTCGTTGTAAATATGGGAATCAACTCGAACACCAAAACCTCCTGGAAAGTGGAGATTTTTAACCTTGCCCGGTGAAGGTCTAAAATCATTCTCCGGGTCTTCGGCATTTATTCTGAACTCAAAGCTATGACCGGTTGACTGCTTTGGAAGATTCTCTACTTTCTCCCCGGCGGCAACCAATATTTGTTGTTTTATAAGATCAACATTATTCACCATTTCAGTAACCGGATGTTCCACCTGAATTCGTGTATTCATCTCCATGAAATAAAAGTTGAGGTATTTATCAACAAGAAACTCAATTGTACCGGCTCCCTCATAATTGATGGAATTCGCTCCTAATACTGCGGCCTCTCCCATTTTTTGTCTGACTTCTTCAGTTAGTATATGTGAAGGAGATTCTTCGATAAGTTTTTGATGGCGCCGCTGAATTGTGCAGTCCCTTTCACCATATTGATAAACATTCCCGAACATGTCTCCAATTATTTGAAATTCAACGTGACGAGGATTTTCAATGAATTTTTCAATATATAAATCAGGATTGCCAAATGCAGCTTCAGCTTCGGAGCTAGCCATCTGGAAAAATTTCTCGAGAAACTTTTCTTCGAAAACTACTCTCATTCCCTTACCTCCGCCGCCGGCAGAGGCCTTCAACATAACAGGGTATCCAATTTCTGCCGCAATAATCCCCGCAGACTTTACATCTTTAACAACTCCCTCACTGCCGGGAACAACAGGTACACCCACATTGCGCATTGTTTCTTTTGCAAATGCTTTATCTCCCATTTTTCTAATCATCTCGGGAGATGGACCGATAAACTTTATTTTTGATTCCGCACATATTTCTGAGAAGTGCGCATTTTCAGCAAGAAATCCGTAACCTGGATGAATTGCATCTGCACCTGTAATTTCAGCTGCAGATAAAAGACTCGAAATTTTTAAATAACTGTCTCTGCTTGGAGGGGGACCAATACATACAGCTTCATCGGCAAATGTAACGTGAAGTGAATCGGAATCGGCTTGGGAATAAACCGCTACAGTTGGGATACTAAGTTCTTTACATGTTCGGATAACTCTTAGGGCTATTTCACCGCGATTTGCAATTAGAATCTTTTTAAACAAATCATCCCCATACTAGTGAAAATGCGGTCACATCTTTTCAATCAAAAATAAAGGTTGGTTGTATTCAACTGGAGTTCCGTTTTCAACCAAAATTTTTACAACTCTCCCGGATACATCGCATTCTATCTCGTTCATAAGCTTCATGGCTTCCACGATACAAAGCACAACCCCTTCCTTAACTGATTCACCCACCTGGATATAAGGATTGGCATCAGGTGCGGGAGCTCGATAAAAAGTACCTACGATTGGTGATCTAATTTCATATAAGTTTGAATCCGGTGTTTCAATCGGTTTGCCGGCAGCTTTCACGGATTTTTCCGGTTTTTCGACTGCGACTTGCGAATTGGGCGTCTCAATTTCCGCAGTAGTTTGAGAATTGGAATTCGAAGGTGGTTTTGAATTCTTCGATATTTTAACTTTGAGATCGCCTTCTTGAACAGAAAATTCAGTTATCTCGCTCTTCTCAACGAGCTTGATTAATTTCTTTATTAAGTCTAGATCCATAAGTATTAAACTTTATTTAGTTTTTAACTCTTTCTACGTAACTGCCTGTCCTTGTATCTACTTTCAATAATTCTCCTTCATTGATGAACAGCGGTACCTGCATTTGCACGCCGGTTTCCATTTTAGCAGGTTTTAAAACGTTTGTCGCTGTGTCACCCTTGAAGCCGGGTTCGGTTTCAATAACCTTTAATATAACAAATACGGGTATTTCAGCTGAGATAATTTTCTCGTTTTCGTCTATAAGTAATTCAACTTCTTCCCCTTCTTTAAGGTACTTTTGACCGTCACCAAAGTGATCTTCCTGCACGGTCATCTGTTCATAAGTATCATTATCCATCAATACCATTCCAACAGATTCTCTATAAAGAAATTGATATTTCCGTCTTTCTACTCTTACTATTTCAATAGATTCACCCGAGCGAAAGGTATTGTCTAAAACACGCCCGGTTCTTAAATTTTTCAGAGTTGTTCTTACAAAAGCACCCCCTTTACCGGGTTTTACATGTTGAAATTCAACAATTGTATACAAATCGTTCTTAAATCTTATAATCAATCCGTTTCTGAAATCTGAAGTATCTGCCATTCAAAATTTATCCTGTGAATCGTGTTTGAAAATAGAATTAACGATTGTTAAAATCAAGCTGTTTTTAAAATCAAAATTTTAAAATGAATACAAAACATTTTTACTGCACTTCCGCTAAATATCTATCTGCTTCTTGAGAGAATGAAGAATTTTTATAATCCTTTTTAATTTTCTCCAATAATAATTTCGCCTCTTCTGTTTGCCCCATTTTTATATAATTTTTACCTGCTTTTATTAAATATTCCGGATTATTGGGATCTGATTCTGATAAAGATGCAGCCCTTTGGTATAATTCTGCTGCCTTCTCAATCTCATTCATCGCTTCATAACAATTTGCACAACCGGCAAAAGCAGTTGCTTTGTATAAAGTATTACTCCCCGAATAATCATCATAATATTCTAAAGCTGTTCTGTAATTTCCAAGAAAATAATAACAGTTGGCAAGAAATATTTTAGCGTATTCTCCTTGTTGAGTGCTGCTGTAATCTTCAACAATTTTTCTAAGCCCGACTACATTCGTTCCGGGAACACCATCAATAGCTTCCTGGTAGGAACCGGTATTATATGTATTCATAATTCTCGACAATTGTGTTGTCGCAATTCTGTTATCTTCAGAAACTTTGCTCGAGTATAGAACAATAACAACCACAACAACCGCCGCAGCACCTAATATCATAAGAATTTTAGATTGATACTTCTCATATAACTTTAATACTTTGTAATAAGTAGTTACTAATTTGTCCTCTTTAATTTGTTTTCGTGAGAGCTTTTTCCTTTTGGCTAGCACTTTAACTCCGCTTAATATTATTAAATTTTAACCCAGCAAAATTACAAAATATTATAATCCTATTCTAATATGATTTGAAAAAATCCAGGCATTATTGTCAAGATACACCTCCGCGCGATATACACCTTTATCCTTTACAATGAATTCGGCTGCATCAGCTTTAACAGTGTCTATAATAGAACCATTTTGAACAAGTTTAATAGTTCCTAAGATACTGGGTAGTTTAATCCTCAATTTTATTTTTCCTTTGTTTCCGACACTATCACCCATCTGAAAAATTTTATTGTCGGTTTCGGCGTAAAACTGAAATCCGCGGGCATCTCCATGATATGCGTTAGACACAAAACATCGTCCAGATTCTAACGCATTATAGATAATCAGTTTCGTCTTTTTCAGCTTGTGAGAAGTATTCCCAATTTCAATTTTCTTATCTGTTATAATATGTGTTCTAATCGATTTAAACATAACTTTGTATGGAAAAACCTCGACTTCGAAAAATCCTAATAGATTCATTCTATGAGCGTGCGCATCAACACCGCCAATCCCAACTACGCGTCTTTTGATATTTAATTTATCCCAAATAGAAAGAGTCTCTTTTGCTGGTGCAATGATTGAACGCAAAGGATGAACAAAATAATTATACTTATTCTGGTCAGTAAGACCTTCCATCCATTCAGACATATGATTCCAAATTTCAATACCAGTAAAATTCGGTATGTCCCATTCGCTCCAAGGGTAAGGAGGATGCTTTTCCATCGAAGAACGTTTTTCATGGGGATGTGCAATGAAACCAATACCGCCGTCTTGTTGGATTTGATTTACATATTCACTTGCAGGAAGTCGTGTAGAATATGTTTTATTCACATTGAATGCCAAATAATGATTCTTATTTTCTTTATCATTTATTTCACATCCGATTAAAACTAAAGTTTTACCATACCACTTTTCGTAACCTTCGTTAAGAGCTCTTAAGGTATTGTGATCGGTAATAATAATAAAGTCCAATCCAGTCTCCTCTGCATATCCGGCAATTTCTTTTACTTCACCGGAACCATCGGAAAAAACAGTGTGTACATGTATAGAGCCTACGTATTCAAACATAATATTTAGTAATGAATTATTATGGTATGAGTAAATTGAGAGATGTTAATGTAATAATCCCCAATAAAAAATCAAATTATACCTTTATGTTATCCTTCAACCTCATACAGCGTAGAATATTGTGTAGATTGCTGTTTAATCATATCCGAAAGTTTTGTCATAAGTATATCGACTCTTTCGTCCTGATTATCATCGAAATCTTCATAGTCTTTTTGACTTGAAAAAATATAGACTTCTTCAAAAGAATTTTTTCTATTTTTTTGTTCGAAAGCCGAATAGCTTTCCAATCCTTCTGTTTTCACCAGTGTTTTTAATTCTCGTATCACATTAAGATATTCTTCCCTCCTCTCCGGAATAATATCATACCTTATTGAAAAAATAACTCTACCCATATGGTTTCCTCTATTAGATTAAATTAAAAGTTCTCCGTTATAAACTAACTCGGCTCGACCAATCAAAGATAACTGTTTAACACGCTGATTTTCAACAGAAAAATCCACTGTCAAAACTTCCCGGCCAAGAGTCACAAATTTAAGCGGGGACTTCATTTTTTCATTGTTATAGCAAACAATTGCTGCTGCAGCGATTCCGGTGCCACACGCCAGCGTTTCATTCTCAACGCCGCGTTCATAAGATCGGATATATACAAAATTTTCTTTTATTTTATAGAAATTGACATTTGTCCCTTTCGGAGCGAAATCCGGCGAATACCTTATCTCCCTCGCTAATTCAATAATCGGGATTTCATCCAGATCGGTATAAAAAGATTTTGTATCCTTTGAATTCTTAAGGATATTATCAATCTTGATTACTACATGTGGAGTTCCGTTATCAATATAGGATGACTTGATTAACTGATTCGACGCCTTTATAAAAAAATTGAACTTAGACATAACTGGTGGATTCAGTTTAAACCTTACCTGTCCATCCGATAAAATATCGCCGGTGTATTCGATATTATTAAAAATAAACCGAGTTGTATCCTCTTCTAAACGATTTGTTTCCTTCGCATACTTTATAACGCAACGAGCGCCGTTGGCGCATAAATTTCCCGTAGTACCGTCTGCTTCATAGTATCCAACTTCAAAGTCAGCACTGCTTGAATCGGAAATGACAAGCACTCCGTCTGCCCCGATTCCGAAATGACGGCGGCAAATTTTTTTTATCATGTCCGGTGTTAATGTAAGATTTTCGTTTAACTTACGATCAAAGAGAATGAAATCATTTCCCGCACCATGGACTTTTGTAAACTTAACTGTTTTCATTTGGAAAGTAATTTAAGATAATGACGGAATGGTTGCAATAAAATAATATCGTATTAAAAAACTATAATGCTCTAGTAATAATCTAGAAGTGCTTCTTACAGAATGCTCTTCCGGAGTGTGATTTGAGATATTTTTCGAATTTAAGCGCCGTTTCTTTATTACAAAATGATATAGCTGTTTGAATCTTCCAAGGTTTATAAGTTGCGGAATATTTACAGCCTCCTTCATTGTGTTTCTTCAAACGAGTTTCTAAATCTGTCGTGTAACCGGTGTAATGTTTATCAGGATGATTTATACTTTGTAATATATAAACATAGTGATACATTATATTCGGTGTTTTTTTCGGACCCGTCAGGGCGTAGTTCGGGACAATTGCTGAAAGGTTTACCAGCTTCGCCTCACACAACGAGACTACGCCGTGGTCATACTTCGTTCTGCACTTCGTTCCGAACGAAGCCTGAGTGGAGGTGGCGGGAGTCGAACCCGCGTCCGAAATTACCCATCAATGAATGTCTACACACATAGTCTGTCATTTAATTCTTACTCAAACAGCTCCGGCAGACAAGATTTGCTCAAGCCAGCTTGATAATAAGTTCGCCTCCTCTACTCAAGCTCTCGAATCGGCTATCATACCTAAGCGACGTTCTTCTAAAATCCGGTATGAGAGATTTTAGAGAACGGCTGCCTAATAAATTAGGCGGCTATTGCATAGTTATAGTCGTTGACTATTTTTGTACCGACGTTTAACGTGTCTTCGGAGAACACGGTGCGCAATTCAAAGATCGTATAATCCCGTCGAAGCCAATTTCACCCCCGTTATAATATTGAGTATCAAGCAATGAAATTACTTTTTCCACTCGATATCGGGTGTATGGTTTGATAAATTTTCATAACGGGAAAGAACAAACAAAAGATCGGAAAGACGATTCAAATATATAATTAAGAAATCTCCAATTTCAACTTTCTTACTTAGAAGAACAACTTTCCTTTCAGCCCTCCTGCAAACAGTTCTTGCCAATTGAAGAAATGATGCTCCTTTTGTACCTCCCGGTAAAATGAAATGTTTCAATTCCGGAATTTTTCCATCGAAATAATCTATTTTCTTCTCAACATTTTTAATCTCGTTTTCACTTATCCGAGGCATTTGAAAATTCCTATTTTCTTTTTTTGTCGGAGCGGCTAAATCTGCCCCTGCAATGAATAAGTGATTTTGTACTTGCCTTAATGCATCCTTTACTTCTTGATTTAAAGCTTCTGTAACAGCGCAGCCAATAATAGCGTTTAACTCGTCAACTGAGCCGTAAGCATCTATTCTAACATCATCTTTAGATACTCTTTCCCCTCCAAATAAGGAGGTCTCTCCCTTATCACCAGTCTTTGTATAAATTTTCATAATTGGAACGGAAGGTCGGTAAGTTTTACATCATAGTGAGCATTATCATTTACAGCAAAAAATTTATTATTATTACTTGGAACGGTTTTTCTGATGTAAGCTAATCCAACCATTTTATTTAACGGTTCAGATTTCACGGTACTTGTAACTGTACCTATTTCATTATTATCGTTGTCAACTATTTTTAGTTTCCCATCCGGATTAATATCTTTTTCGAAAATTACTCCTACTAATTTCCTTTGCACTTTATCATAAGTATCCAACCTTGCTAATACTTCCTGACCTATATAACAACCCTTTGAGAAATTTACCTCATCCAGTAGATTCGCTTCGTATGGATTAAATGAATCATTTATTTCATTGGGCGAATCCGGTAAACCTTTTTCAATGCGGAACATGTTATACGCATTTTCTCCAATCATACTTAGATCGAAAACACTCTTATGACCCAAGAGATACTCAACCAGCTTATCTGCAATAATAGAGTATGTAAGAATCCAATATTTCTTAAGAATGGTAACCCCATTTTTTCCGAAAAAAAAGAATTTCAAATTCTCCAAATCAACTGTTAGGACATTATCATCTTTCAATAAATTTAAAGTATCTCCACAAAGTAAAGTCATATAAGATGCAGCTTGCGGACCACTGACCTCCAAAAGTGTCCATCTTTCATTCACAGGCTCAATCTGAATATCTTCCGTTACGATATATCTATTTATCCATGAATGCAATTTGGCAACCGGTAATGCACTCCCGATCAACAAGAAATCATTGTCAAATCGTAAAAGAGTTGTCCGGTCGATTATTCTTCCTTTCTCATTCGTAAAAAGTGTTTCAACCTTATGGAAAACTTCAAGATTCCGTGTGTCATTAGTAGAGATGCGATTCAAAAATTCAAGTACATCTGTCCCTGTCAATTTCAGTATTCCGAAGTGAGAGATATCCCGAATTCCAACGCCATTTTTTAATGAATTATATTCTTCCCGAATAGTTAAATAGGATGTAAATTTACCTTCTTGATCCTGAACGGCATCTTTATATTTGCTCAGAAAAAAAATCTTAAGTTTATTTTCAATATTATTCTGCATAAAATACCTATCGGTTCTTAATAATACCTAAACCATCTCCTATTAACTTTTGTAACATAGAGCTCTCTTTTGGTATCCCAGTAAAATGGAATCGAGTCAAAAATAGCTATGTAATTAGCCGAATCGATAAACCGATATTCATAATAATCGGGATATTTATCTTTATTCACATCTGCCATAGTCCTTAAATGCACCAATCCTGCATATGTCTCCATTAAATGCGGTTTAGAACGAATACCATCAACAAAAAAGAAATTATAATTTCTATGCCCTGATATAATTCCATCTTCATAATTCATTTCAATGTACAGCAAATTTCTAGTGCGCCATCTTTTTACCCGCATTGCATTAAATCCACCGTGAATGGGCACCTCAGCTTCCCACAGAACATCAAATTCATTATCTCTATTGCATTCAAATAATGTTAAAAAGAAAAATGCCGTTCCCAGTTTCGTACTATCAAGATTTATAAAACTCGATTCAAAACCGACGACATTTTTTGTTTCAATAAATCTTTCCCCGGGTTTGGATTTTGCTATAACAGCAAAGATATATTGTCTCGAATCCTCACCACGATAATAAAGCACGGCAGATTTTGGAATATTATATGTATACGTTTTGTCAAACTCTACAAGGTAATCTCCTGCCGGGTAGTTATCCAAAATATATTGCTTTAGCGCTATTGTATCACAGGGAGTTCTTCTTGAAACTTCTTCCTTTTCTACATCCAGATTATAACTGCGAATATCTTTATCCTTTGAACCGGATAATTCCGGTCTTTCAGAAGTCTCAAAACCAGGTTCTTCGCTCTCACACCTGCATCCGTAAAAAATTGTTGCAAGAACAAGTACTATAAATATTAGTTTGAATTTCATAGTACCACCTTATATACTTTTACAAATTTAACTTCACTTTGAGAACAATTTCACTTATTTAGATAATTCCTGAATAAAATAAGCAGAACTCAACAGGCCGAATTCGAAATTTTCTATATGAAAATGCTCATTTGGAGAATGAATATTGTCACTATCCAATCCAAATCCCATAAGAACAACCGGAACGTTTAAATTTTTATAAAACTCCAATACTATCGGTATACTTCCCCCCTCCCTTTTATAAACGGTCTTTTGTCCAAAAGCTTTTGATAATGCACTGCTAGCAGCTCTAACAGCTTTCTCTTCCGTGGGAACAACGACAGCTCCTATTCCAGCTACATATTTTACGGTCAGCCTCATACTCTTAGGACATAGAGATTTTACATATTTAACAAAATCTTTTGCTATTCTATCGGGATTTTGATCCGGTACTAATCTCATACTAATCTTTGCAGATGCTTTAGCGGGAATTATCGTTTTAGAGCCCTGACCCGTAAATCCGCCTGAAATTCCGTTGCAGTCCAAAGTAGGTCGTACCCAAATTCTCTCTAAAGTAGAATATCCTTTTTCTCCATATAATGATTTAATCCCGATCCCTTCAGCAAATTTCCGATCTGAAAACTTCAACTTTTTGATGTTGTCTTTTTCCTTTGCCGATATTTTAATAACATCGCTGTAAAAATTAGGAATTGTAACCTTCCCATTTTTATCATGAAGTTTGGAGATAATTTTTGTTAACTCATTTATAGGGTTTCCTACTGCGCCACCGAAAGCTCCTGAATGTAAATCCTGATTTGAATTTTGTAATTCGATTTCGAAAAAACATATTCCCCGTAAACCGTAACAAATTGCGGGAATACCCGGAGCATACATCGCTGTATCTGATACTAAAACTGCATCACACTTTAACAATTCTTGATTTTGTCTTATAAACCTAGTAAGACTACCCGAACCAATTTCTTCCTCTCCTTCAATAATAAATTTCACATTCAACGGTAAAGCCCCTACAGTTTTGAAAAAAGCTTCAACACTTTTAATGTGTATAAAATTTTGACCTTTATTATCATCAGCCCCTCTGGCAAAGATTTTACCGTCTTTTATTACAGCTTCAAAGGGAAGCGTTTTCCATTCAAAAATTGGATCTACAGGTTGTACATCGTAATGTCCGTAAATGAGCAGAGTAGGTTTATCGGGAGTTTCCAACCATTCACCATACACAAGCGGGTGTCCTTCCGTTTGGAATATTTCGACCCGCTTCATCCCTGCATTACGTAATTTTTCCGCAACAAAATCAGCACATTTCCGCATATCATCTTTATTTTCCACAAGAGTACTAATACTGGAAATACTTAAATATTCTTTAAGTTCTTCAAGATAATTATTTAAATTTTCTTTTAAATATTTCTCTATTTGATTCAAGTCTGTTCCTTAACTATTTGATCAACAAAAGACAATCATTCAAATTTACAGTTAATAAAACCACATATCAAGCAATGCCTTACAATAATATTGGCATTTAATCTACCTTGCTTTTAAATCAACCTGTGAATTTCCCTTCTTAAAAAATAATACTTAACTTTATCCATAATAATTATGTCTTTATACAACCATTTGTAAGCATGACGATGATAATATTTCGATATATACTTAAGAATTTATTTCTACCGTTTATGTTTTCTCTCTTCACTGTGATGGCAGTTCTCCTTCTGCAATTCTTAATGAAATTTGCCGATCGCTTGGTTGGTAAAGGTTTGAGTCTTTGGGTAATCTCTAAATTGATCGTATATAACCTTGCATGGATGGTTGTGTTGGTAGTTCCAATGGCGGTATTAGTTGCTTGTTTGATGGCCTTCGGCAATATGTCGCAGAATAATGAAATCGCAATTTTGAAAGCTACTGGAGTAAGTTTATATAAAATGATGCTCCCTCCCTTTCTTGCCAGTATTGCTGTATTTTATCTTTTGATTCAATTCAATAATCACATATACCCCGATGCGAACTTAGCTGCCCGTCTATTGACACAAGACATTTCCAGAAAAAAACCGACACTATCACTCGTACCCGGTGTTTTTTCACAAGAGGTACTAAACTATGCAATCTTGGCACGTAAAATAAATCAAAACACAAATGAACTTGAAGAAGTCACCATCTATGATTATTCAAATCATTTGGAGGAAAATATTATTACTGCCGAAAAAGGCAAAATATATTTTTCAAGGGATCAAAAGAAGTTATTAATGGATCTCTATAATGGGGAAATTCATGAATCCGAAAGAAACAATAACAACACATACCGCAGGTTAAAATTTGAGAAACATAAAATTGCTATGAACGCGGATCAATTTTCATTTCAGCAATCAACACTGGGAGGACCAAGGGGTGATAGAGAATTGGGTGCACCGGAAATGTTAGTGATCGTCGATAGTTTAAGTAAGATTAGAAAAAATTACTTTGACGATTTGAAAAGTCAACCAACGGCACCAAAATATCCGCGAGGCCTATCCTTAAAAATCAAACACAAATATTAATCCGCACTAGAGATAGAATCAGATCGGCTCAGAATATCATGCGATCAAGTATACAGAGGCTCGAAATAAATTTAAGAGACATCAACCGGTATTGGGTTGAAATTCATAAAAAATATTCTCTCCCGTTTGCGTGCATAATTTTCGTTCTTATCGGAGTTCCTTTAGGAACAATGACACGCAGAGGCGGCTTTGGAGTTGCTGCCGGAGTCAGTCTCATTTTTTTCCTAATATATTGGGCTTTTCTTATAGGCGGTGAAAAATTAGCCGACAGAGGATTAATATCTCCTTTCTGGGGAATGTGGAGCGCAAACATTCTGCTGGGGATACTTGGCGTTTTTCTTTTAATCAAAAGCGCCCGCAAGAGAATAACCATTAATTTCGAATACTTCAATAAGTTTATACCGAAACAATTTAGAACGGTTCATTACAATGGTGAAGATACTCGATAAATATATAATCAAACAATTTATTCTGACGATCTTATTCGGTTTGGTAGCTTTTCTGTTGATTTTTGTAATTATCGACATGATGGAAAATCTTGATGATTTCATCGATCAAAATGTCCCCACCCGTTTTATATTACAATATTACCTTGTCTTCATGCCCGAAATTCTCCGTTTGATGCTTCCGGTTGCTGTTTTATTAGCAAGTCTATTCACCGTGGGTAAAATGTCCAACCTTAGTGAACTTACGGCAATAAAAGCGGGTGGTGTAAGTTTTTATAGATTCATGGCTCCGTTTCTTGTTGTAGCAGCTATAATCAGTATATTCGCAATCTATTTCGGCGGTTACGGTGCACCCATGGCTAATAAACATAAAGTCTATATTGAACAGAATTATATGAAAAAAGGACTTGAACCCGCGGGCACAAATATTTTCTTTCAGGATACGAAAACAAGGATTGTAAATATCTTTTATTTCGATGCATTCAACAATCAGGCTAATAGAGTAAGCATTCAGGAGTTTGATAAAGACAACTTTACAAAAATGTTTTCGCGCATAGATGCTGTTAGAATGAGATATGACTCAACAAACAGCAGCTGGATTCTTTATGATGGAATAAAACGTACTTTTACTAATGAAGGAGAAACAGCGGAGAAATTTGCTGAGACAAGAACCAAAGATTTAAATTTCAGTCCGTCCGATGTAATTAAAAAACAGCGCAAACCTGAAGAAATGTCGTTAAATGAATTGGACGAGTATGCTAATGAACAATTGCGAACGGGTAATGATCCAACGAGAGTCAATATCGAATACCATTCGCGAATAGCTTTTGCATTTACAAGTCTTGTCGTTGTCTTATTCGGATTGCCAATTTCAGCTCACAAAAGGTGGGGCGGACTGGCGATACAATTCGGAATAAGTTTGTTAATTACATTTGTATACTTAGTCTTTATGAAAATTTTCCAAGCATTTGGGAAAAACGGTGTGCTGAATCCTTTCATGACTGCTTGGATAGCAAATTTTATCTTCTTAGCGGCTGCCTTTATTTTTATCTTCTTAGGGTCTACATTTATTAATGTCTACCGTGTAAAAAAATAATCCTTCAAACTTTTATTTTGTTTTAAATATGAAGACTCCATCCCAGTCTTCCGAGGGAGGATTTTCAATGTAAAATTTGCAACGATCCAAATATACTTGTGAAGGATAATCTTCCTCGTTCAATTTAATGGCTTGTTCAAATAATCCAACTGCAGCAGCAAAATTCTTAAGCTTGTATTCAGACAAACCTTTAAGGTAAAGATCAAGAGATTTAAGTTTGTCTTCAGCCGCGATATCTTCTTTTAATCCGATCAACTCATAAACCTTCGTCGCTTTCGTCTTACCTTTCACCAATATTTTATCAAGCTCTCTTACGATAACATGCTCACTAACATTATTATAAGTTGGATCGCTGATCATAATACATGTTTTATATTCTTTATTTGCACCTTCCAACCGAGATGCTAAATTCACTTCATCCCCCATCACTGTATAATCAAATCTCTTCTGACCACCGACATTTCCAACGACAACATCTCCGGTATTGATTCCTATTCTCATTGTGAGCGGCCGCTCTCCATCTTTAGTCCATTTCTTGCGGAGTTCAGCTAGGCGTTTATCCATTGCCAACGCCGTTTGGCATGCAAGTAAAGAATGATCTGTTAAAGGTATTGGTGCTCCCCAAAAAGCCATCACTGCATCACCCAGGTATTTATCCAGAGTTCCATTGTGCTGAAGAATTATTTCAGACATTTCATTAAGAAACTCATTCATGAACGAAACAAGTATTTCGGGTTTTTTCCCTTCGGCAAATGTGGTAAATCCGGCAATGTCACTAAAGAGTATTGTTAGATTTTTTTGTTCACCACCAAGTCTCAGCTTATCAGGATTAGCTATTAATTCATTAACAAGTGCACTGCTAACGTACTGACTAAACATTCCCTTTATAACAACATTCTGACGCCTTTCTTGAATAAAATGATATACAGTTGAACTAAAATAACCCAAGACAACCGACAAAATAGGGCTGACAACAGCAATAACAAACTTCTGTTCGATAAATAAATAAATACTTAATTCATAAATTACTATCACAAATCCTATTGTTATTAAGAAAATAACTATTTCTAAAATGAACCCGTGCTTCACTTTAATTCGTTTTACTAAAGAAGAAATAAAGAATATAAGAATAGTAAGCACAAAGATTAACATTGTTTCGGAAAATACCGATTGCTTTTCCAGAAAATCTCCGCTCAAAATATTCTGAATAACCGTAGCATGTACTTCAACTCCATAAAGTGTATTATCTCCTTCTCTCTCTCCTTTAGCCATTGATACCGGTAAGATATCTTTATCTTCGGGCATTGAAGATCCGATCAGGACGATTTTATCTTTGAACATCCCGCTGTACAAATATCCGTAATCGGGATCATCCCAGGAATTTAAATCGGTTTGAAAATCAATTTCACCTTGCGTTTTGAATTCACGATCATCGATTATATCGAGAAAGCTGTAATAAGGAAAGGATCGGCTTTTACCGTAGAAATTTATCAGCATCGATGAATTGTCAAATTTAGGGATTTCATGTCCGGCCAGTACAAAATCAAACGGATTATTTTCTGCCAC